>CAIYYE010000158.1 GCA_903930395.1 uncultured beta proteobacterium | reverse complement strand
GTGTAAAGCCGCGTCAGCGAGTGCCGCGCATCGTCGAGATGATGATCCGAATAGTTGAGCGGACTGCGGTAGTGCGCACGCAGGATGAAGAAGCGCACCACTTCGGCGTCGTAGCGCTGCAGCACTTCGCGGATGGTGAAGAAGTTGCCGAGCGATTTCGACATCTTCTCGTTGTCGACCCGGACAAAGCCGTTGTGCATCCAGTAATTCACAAAGGAACACTGGTGCGCCCCCTCGGACTGGGCAATCTCGTTTTCGTGGTGCGGGAACTGCAGATCCTGACCGCCACCGTGGATGTCGAAATGCTCACCGAGTATCTTCGAGCTCATGGCCGAACATTCGATGTGCCAGCCCGGACGGCCCTCACCCCAAGGCGACTCCCAGGCCGGCTCGCCCGGCTTGGCATGCTTCCAGAGGACAAAGTCGAGCGGATCCTGCTTGGCCGAATCGACCTCGACACGCTCGCCCGCCCGCAAATCATCGAGCGACTTGCCGGACAATTTGCCATAGCCGGGAAACTTGCGGACCGCGTAGTTCACGTCGCCGTCGCTCGCCTGGTAGGCCAGGCCGGTGGCCTCGAGCTTGCCGATCAAATCAAGCATTTCCGGCACATAATCGGTCGCCCGTGGCTCGAAGTCGGGACGCAGTACGCCGAGCGCATCGGCGTCCTCGTGCATGAAAGCGATGAAACGGTCGGTCAGCTGCAGGATGGTCTCGCCATTTTCAGCGGCCCGCCGAATGATCTTGTCGTCGATATCGGTGATGTTGCGGACGTAGGTCACGTCGTAACCCGCCGCCTTGAGCCAGCGATAGACCATGTCGAAAACAACCATGACCCTGGCATGACCAAGGTGGCAGTAATCATAGACAGTCATGCCGCAGACATACATGCGGACCTTGTTCGCTTCGATCGGAGTAAATACCTGCTTTTCGCGCTTGAGGGAGTTGTAGATCTTGAGCATGCCGGGAGGGAAAGGGGCTAGGCCGGCTTGCTATTCCCTATGGAATAGCCGGCGTTTTTGGTAGAATCGGAGGATTGTACAACCTCGAAAAGTATAGCATAGCGATGACCTCTATTTCCCTGCTCCAGCCCCGTTTTAAGCAGCTAAAGACGTTGCGTGCACTGGCAATCGGCCTGGCCATCGGCTTCGCCGCTCCGGCATTTGCCGACAACCTGCCGGAAGTCCAGCGCCTGATCAAGCAGGGTCAATATCCGCAGGCTCTCGACAAGGTCGATGCCTACCTGAGCAGCCGGCCCAAGGATGCCCAGGGTCGCTTCCTCAAGGGGCTGATCTATACCGAGATGAACAAGCCAGCCGAGGCCATCGGCGTGTTTACCAAGCTGTCGGAAGACTATCCGGAATTGCCGGAACCCTATAACAACCTGGCTGTGCTCTACGCCCAGCAGAAGCAGTATGACAAGGCCCGCACGGCACTCGAAATGGCCATCAGGACGCATCCGTCCTACGCCATCGCCTATGAAAACCTCGGCGACGTTTACGCCAAGCTGGCCAGCCAGGCCTACGACAAGGCCTTGCAACTCGACAACGCCAATTCGGCAACGCAAAACAAGCTGGCCCTGATCCGCGATCTGATCACGACCTCCGGCAAGGGCAATGTCAAGCCACCGCCGGCTCCGGTCGCCGCAGCAGCGCCGGTGGCCCCTGCCGCGCCCAGCACCCTGCCGGCCACGGTTGCTGCGAAGCCCATAGCCCCGAGCGCCACCATCGTTGCGGCCACACCCGGCGCCGCCTCGACCTCAGCTGCCAGCACACCCGCCAGCAAATCTGCAGCCGTCACTGCCGCGCCGGTTTCGGCTGCGGCGCCAGCCCCTGCACCGACGCAGGCCAAAGCGAGCGCCGGCGACGACGATGTCGTCAAGGCCATCTCCGCCTGGGCCGATGCCTGGTCGCGCAAGGACATGAAAGCCTATCTGGGTGCCTATGCGCGCGACTTCGACACGCCCAAGGGCGCCAGCCGCAAGGCCTGGGAACAGGAGCGCGAGCAGCGCATCGCCGGCAAGGGCGGCAAGATTTCAGTTTCCTTCGACACGCCGACCATCTCGATCAATGGTGACAAGGCCACTGCCAAGTTCCGCCAGCACTACAAGGCAACCGGCCTGAGTTCCTCGACGACCAAGACACTGGTGTTTGTTCGTAACGGTGGCAAGTGGCTGATCAAGGAAGAAAACGCACGGTGAAGCCTGGCCGTAAATTTGCCCTGGCCGGACTGGCTGTTGCGCTGGTTGCCGGCGCGGCAGTGCAGTTGAATGGCAAGCCGGCCAGCGCCCCGGTCACAGTCAACGAGCTTTCAGCGATAGCTCAGCCCCGTCCTGCGGCTGAGGTGCCAGCCGGAGACTCATCCCTGCCCCTGGTTGTTTCCGACTCCGGTCCGGAAGAAGCCTTGACGCGTATTTTTGCCGAAATCGAAAACAATCGCCTGGGCAATGCGCTGCAACTGACCGAAAATCTGCTCCGCCAGCATCCGAACTACCGTCTGGCCCACTTGATCCGCGGCGACCTGCTGCTCGCCCGGGCCCAGCCTATCCAGACTTTTGGCGCCCTCAGCAATGCCCCCGCCGACAAGGTGGCCGACCTGCGTGCCGAAGCCGTTGCCCGACTGACCGCCTACCGCGAAAAGCCGCCGGCCGATTTCGTCCCGCGCTACCTGCTCCAGATGCAGCCGGACCAGCGTTTCGCCATCGTCGTCGACACTCGGCGTTCACGCCTCTACCTCTACGAAAACGACATCAAGAACGGCGGTCAGCCGCGCTTTGTCGCCGACTACTACGTCACGCAGGGCAAGCTGGGCGCCGAGAAACTCGTCGAGGGCGACAAGAAGACGCCGGTCGGTGTCTATCACGTCACCGCCAACCTGCCCCGGCAGAAACTGGCCGATCTTTACGGCAGCGGCGCCTTCCCGCTCAATTATCCGAACGAGTGGGACAAGCGCCAGGGCCGCAACGGCAGCGGCATCTGGCTGCACGGCACCCCCTCCGACACCTTTTCCCGCCCGCCTCGTGCTTCCGATGGCTGCGTCGTGCTGACCAATCAGGATCTCGACGTCGTCGCCAAGAACCTGCAGGTCGGCCTCACCCCGGTCATCATCAGCAATTCGGTCGAATGGCTGTCGCTCGACGACTGGGCAAAGGAGCGCAGCGAACTCAACAAGGCTATCGACGCCTGGCGCGCCGACTGGGAAAGCCGCGACAGCGAGCGCTACCTGGCGCATTACTCGACACGCTTCAAGAGCGGAGATCAGGGTTACACGGAGTTTGCCGCCCAGAAAAAGCAGGTTAATGCCAGCAAGGAATGGATCAAGCTCAAGATCGACAATCTTTCCGTCCTGCGCAATCCGGGCAAGGAAGAAGTCGTCGTCGTGACATTCGACCAGGATTACCGCAGCAACAACCTCAACAACCAGATGAAGAAACGCCAGTACTGGCTGCGTGAAGA
This sequence comes from uncultured beta proteobacterium, assembly GCA_903930395.1. Lineage (GTDB taxonomy): Bacteria > Pseudomonadota > Gammaproteobacteria > Burkholderiales > Rhodocyclaceae > Azonexus. Next base: position 9,890 of record CAIYYE010000158.1, on the reverse strand, counting down.
CGGCCAGTGGAAAATCATTTACGAAGGAAGCGCCTGATGTTCAAGAAAATTTCCCTGCTTGCCGCCGGCCTGCTCGCCTCGCTCGCTGTGTGGGCTACACCGACTGTCGAAATGACGACCAACCTGGGCAAGTTCACGCTCGAACTTTTTCCCGAAAAGGCCCCGAAAACAGTCGAGATGTTCCTCTACAACGCCAAGCATGGCTTTTACGAAGCGACCATTTTCCACCGCGTCATCGACGGCTTCATGATCCAGGGTGGCGGCTTCAGCCGGGCCATGGAAGAGAAGAAGACACTGACCCCGGCGCTCAAGAACGAGGCGACCAATGGCCTGGCCAACGAACGCGGCACGGTCGCCATGGCCCGTACCGGCGACCCGCATTCGGCCCGCGTCCAGTTCTTCATCAACCTCAAGAACAACGACTTCCTCAATCACAAGTCCACCAGCGACCCGCGCGGCTGGGGCTATGCCGTCTTCGGCAAGGTGACTCAGGGCATGGATGTCGTCGACAAGATCGCCAAGGTGCCAACCGGCAACGCTGGCTATTACGAAAACGTTCCGACGACCCCGGTCGTCATCCAGGACGTCAAAATCATCTCCGACAAATAAGGATTCCCGAATGATCAAGCTCACCACCAACCACGGTGTCATCACCCTCAAGCTCGATGCCGAAAAGGCCCCGAAGACGGTTGCCAACTTCATCTCCTACGTTGAAGCCGGCCACTACGACAACACCATCTTCCACCGCGTCATCAAGAACTTCATGATCCAGGGCGGCGGCATGGAACCGGGCATGGGCCAGAAGCCCTGCCAGGCACCGATCGAGAACGAAGCCGCCAATGGCCTCAAGAACAAGCGCGGCACCGTCGCCATGGCCCGTACCGGCGACCCGCATTCGGCCACCGCCCAGTTCTTCATCAATACCGTCGATAACGATTTCCTCGACTTCAAATCGCCGTCCGGCCAGGGCTGGGGCTACTGCGTCTTCGGCGAAGTCGTCGAAGGCCTCGATGTCGTCGACAAGATCCGCGCCGTGAAGACCGGCAACAAAGGTTTCCATCAGGACGTCCCGGCTGAAGACGTGATCATCGAGAAGGCCGAGATCGTTTGATCTTCTTCATCTCCGATCTGCACCTGTCGCCCCGGTCACCCGGGGCGACTCGTTTGTTCCTGCGCTTTCTGGCTGGCCGCGCCCGCCAGGCCGAGGCGCTATACATTCTTGGCGACCTCTTCGAGGTCTGGGTTGGCGACGACATCGACGATCCCTACGCCGAGCAGATCACCGCCGCCTTGCGTGAAGCCAGCGATGCCGGCCTGAAAATCTGTTTCATGCATGGCAACCGCGACTTTGCCATCGGCGAGCAGTTCGCCACGGCGGCGGGCATTTCGCTCCTGCCCGACCCTTACCTGCTGGTCCTGCCCGAATGGTCCTTCGTGCTGGCGCACGGCGATGCGCTGTGCCTCGACGACCACGCCTACATGGCCTATCGCGCCAAGGTGCGCGATCCGGAATGGCAGCGCAAGATGCGCGCCAAACCGCGTTTCCTGCGCAGCCTGCTTGGCCGTTACATCCGCTGGCGCAGCGCCCGCCGCAAGCGCGATCAAGCCTACGTTTACGCCGATCTGAATGGCCCGGCGACCGACGATTTCCTGCGCGAACACGGCTACGCCACCTTCATTCATGGCCACACCCACAGGCCGGAAAAACACGACCATATCGTCGATGGCATCCACGTCGAACGCTGGGTGCTCGCCGACTGGCACGAAGAGCGCGCCGAAGCGCTGCTCTGGGATGGCGAGGCACTGAGCCGCGAAGCCGTCACCCTTGAAAACTGAGAAAAATTTAGTGTCCACCGCAGCAACAGGCAACACCCGCGCCCTGGCAATCCTGCGCGACGTCTTCGGCTACCCCGCCTTCCGTGGCGCCCAGGCCGAGATCATCGACCACATCGGCCAGGGCGGCGATGCGCTGGTCCTCATGCCGACCGGCGGCGGCAAGAGCCTGTGCTACCAGATTCCCGCCCTGCTCCGGCCTGGCTGCGCCATCGTCGTCTCGCCGCTCATCGCGCTCATGCAGGACCAGGTCGATGCCCTGACCCAGTTGGGCGTCAAGGCGGCCTGCCTGAACTCGACGCTGGACTGGCGCGAGGCCCAGGCCATCGAGCAACAGATGTTCGCCGGCCAAATCGACCTCGTCTATATCGCCCCGGAACGCCTGCTCGTCGACCGCACCCTGTCGATGATCGATGCCCTCTACGAAGCTGGCAAGCTCGCCCTCTTCGCCATCGACGAAGCGCACTGCGTGTCGCAATGGGGCCACGATTTCCGGCCGGAATACCTGCAGCTTTCTACCCTGCACGAGCGCTATCCTAACGTCCCGCGCATCGCGCTGACCGCCACCGCCGACAAGGCGACGCAGAATGAAATGCTGGCCCGCCTCGGCCTCACCGCAGCCCGGGTTTTCCTGTCCAGCTTCGACCGACCGAACATCCGCTACACCGTCGTCGAAAAAGACAACGCCAAGAAACAATTGCTCGGCTTCCTGACCGGCCGCAAGGGCCAGGCTGGCATCGTCTATTGCCTGTCGCGCAAGAAGGTCGAGGAAACCGCCGAATGGCTCTCGGCCCAGGGCTACCCGGCCCTGCCTTACCATGCCGGCCTGCCCGCCCCGACGCGCGCCGCCAACCAGCGCCGCTTCCTGCGCGAGGAAGGGCTGATCATGTGCGCCACCATCGCCTTCGGCATGGGCATCGACAAACCGGACGTCCGCTTCGTGGCCCACCTCGACCTGCCCAAGAGCATCGAAGCCTACTACCAGGAAACCGGCCGCGCCGGCCGCGATGGCGAGCCAGCCGAAGCCTGGATGGCCTACGGCATGCAGGACGTCGCGTTGCAACACGCACGCATCGCCGAGTCGGGCGCCGGCGAAGGCCAAAAAATTCTCGAATCGCAACGCCTGACCGCCCTGCTCTCCTACTGCGAAGCACCGCGCTGCCGGCGTCAGGTGCTGCTCAACTACTTCGCCGAAGAACGCGAGCCCTGCGGCAATTGCGACGTCTGCATCGAACCGCCGGAACTGTGGGACGGCACGCAGGCCGCACAAAAGGCACTGTCAGCCATTTTCCGCACCGGCATGCGCTTCGGCGTCACCCACCTGACCGATGTCCTGCGCGGCAAGGCGACCGACAAGATCAAACAGTGGAATCACGATCAGTTGCCGACCTTCGGCGTTGGCGGGGAGCTCGATGATCACGGCTGGAAAAGCGTTTTCCGTCAGTTGGCGGCGGCCGGGCTGGTCCATGTCGACATGGCCGAACATGGTGCCCTGCAACTGACCGACGCCGCCCGCGAAGTGCTCAAAGGGCAGCGCAGCGTCCAGTTGCGCCGGACCGCCAAGCGCAAAAGCACGTCATCGTCTTCGAAAAGCAGCAGCACGGTGGCCCACAGCCCCCTGTCGTCGGCCGACGAGGCGCTTTTCCAGTTGCTGCGTGGCTGGCGCAGCGATACAGCGAAGGAACAGGCAGTACCAGCCTATGTCATCCTGCACGACAAGACCCTGCGCGAACTGGCCGAAGTACGCCCGACCAGCCATGGCATGCTGGCCGGCATCACCGGCATGGGCAGCGCCAAGATCGAGCATTACGGCGAGGAACTCCTCAACCTGATCCGCCACGAGGGCTGAGCAGGGAAACCCGGCGCAGCAGGCTAATGCAGGTGCTGCTCGGCAACCGCCGCCAGTTCCGTGGACAAGGTGTTGGTAGCTACGGCGCGGCGGAGTGCCTCTTTCGCTTCCGTCAGCCGGCCGTCTGCTTCCAGCGCCAGGCCAAGGCCGAGCCACCAGCGCCCCTCGCCGGGTGACAGGCGGGCTGCCCGCTGATAGTGCGTGACGGCTGCCTTGTTGGCGCCCAGACGCGTTTTGAGATGCCCCTGAAAGCCCGCAAAGTCGGCATTGGCTTCGGCATAGGACTGCGCAGCAGCCAGCGTCCGATCAGCCGCGGTCAAGTCATTCTGTTCCAGCAGCAAGCGCGCCAGCGACATCGCCCAGCCGGTTTGTCCGGGTTGCAGCTCCAGCCCTTCGCGCAGAACGAGAATAGCTTCGTCGTTCTTGCGCATGTCCAGCAATTGACGCAGCAGCATCTGGCGCGCCAGCACGTAACTCGGGTCTTGCTTCAGGGCAGCCCGGAAACCCTCGACAGCCTCGCCGGCCCGTCCGGAGGCCAGGGCGTTTTCTGCCTTGCGGTATTCGCCATCGGCCCGTTCGCGGGGCGTCGCGACGACCGCGCTCTTTTCGATCTTGCTCGGGCCTGCCGGCATGGCCTGCGGCGCAACCGCTGCGACGGGTGCAGTTTCCGGCTTTGGCCGGGCCAACGGAACAACGGGATCAGGCACGGACAGAATCGGCGCCGCCTTCAGCACGGGTTGTGTCGATTCAACGGGCTGCTGTGTGGGAGGTTCTACGGCAGCAGCCACCGGCGCCGGCGCTGGCGGCGCGGCGGGGACCAGCGTCGGCGGCGCAACAATCGGCGCAACCGGCACGGCAGCGGCCTGGGGCGCCGGCACAGCTGGTGTTGCCGGAGCGGAAGGCGACAGAGACCCATACACCAGCAAGACAGCGACACCCAGCGCGGGAACGAGCAAGAACAGCAAAGGCTTCAGCCAGCGAGCGGACTCGGCCGGTGCCGCGGGCAAGGAACGGATCTCGCGCTGCAGGTTCTGGCGGGCAGGATCGTCGGGGCGCTTGGCCTCGATATCACGCAGCATGTCGTTGATCAGGCTCATATCACCACCATCCGGCCGAAGCCGCACCTTCGGTATCGGCCGCCGCCCGGCGAACGTGAATCGGGCGAACCGAATGTTTGCCTTCCCCAAAAACCGCAAGCAGCGATTTGTGGGCCAGAATATTGAGCAGGCGCGGCGTGCCGCGACTGGCCTTGTGCAGGCAGCGAACAGCCGCTGAGCCGAACAATTCGTTGCCACGGTAACCGGCGACACGCAAGCGGTGCGCCAGGTAATTGGTCACCTCTTCACGGGCCAGGCCCTTGATCCGATAGTGAAAGGCAATACGCTGCAGCAACTGGCGAACGGACTGATCGGCCAGCTTGCGGTCTAGTTCGGGCTGACCGAATAGGATGATCTGCAGCAGCTTGCGTTTTTCGGTTTCGAGATTGGACAGCAGGCGCAGGGATTCGAGAGTCTCGAGTGGCATAGCCTGCGCTTCATCAATGCAGACGACGACCTGACGATCGGCTGCAGCGTGTTCGAGCAATGCCCGGTTGATGCTTTGCAGCAGGTGGTAGTCGTCGCTCTCGGGGCTGACGGCGAGCCCCAATTCCTCGGCCAGCGCCAGTTGCAGCGTGCGCGGCGCAAGATAGGGATTGGGCAGGTAGGCCGAAACGCTGCCTTCGGGCAGGGCCTGAAGCAGGCGCCGGCAGAGCAGCGTCTTGCCGGTGCCGACTTCGCCGGTGATCTTGATAAAACCTTCGCCGCTGCCAAGCGCGATGAGCAGCGTATTGAGCGCCTCCTGATGGCTGCGCGTGACGACGGTGTAGCTGGTATCCGGCGTAATGCCGAAGGGGAGTTCTGTCAGGCCGAAATGGTCGAGATACAACGCTATCTGCCTCCGTTACGGGTCATTGCCACTGGAGGTGGCGCGGCTGACGCGGATCCAGGCCCTGGAGACGTTCCTGGCTCTCGAGGGAGGCATCGCGCCAGGAGCTTTCGCCGCGGATGATCGTCGAGCGCATGAGGATGACCAGTTCGCGCTTGCGGCTGCTCACACTCTTCTGGCCAAACAGCGAGCCGACCCCCGGTACGGAGCTTATCCCCGGCAGGCCGTAGCGCCCGGTGCTCTGCTCCTGCTTCATCAGGCCGCCAATGGCGACGATGCTGCCATCCTGGACGCGGACGATGCTGTCGGTTTCATTGACCGTGCTCGAGGCCAGCGGCATCGAATAGGATTTGCCGCCGACCGTCAGGTTCTTGACCTTTTCCTGGACATCGCTGACCGACGGATGGACATGGAGGATGATGTTGCCGTCTTCGTCAATCTGCGGCGTCACATCAAGTGCGATGCCGGAGAAAAAGGGCTGCAGGGTGATCGTCGGGTCCGTCTGCGTTGCCGTCGTGGTGGTTGAAGACGCGGTTGATGTACCGCCCGTGATGCCGGTCACGAAATAGTCGTCAGTACCGACCTTGAGCACGGCCTTCTGGTTGTTGGTCGTTGCGATGCGCGGGCTGGACAGCACCTGGACATCGCCCTGCCCTTCGAGGAAGGAGAGCAACGCCGAGAAGTTGCTGGACTGGAAAGCCAGACCGAAGAAGCCCTGCCCCGACGACGATGTCGACAGCGCTCCGCCGTTGCCGGGCAAGGCACCAACGGATGTGCCGAGCGACGAGCCGGCCGAAATCCCGGTGGCCGATGCGCTGATCGCCCCGCTCCCGGCCAGTGCTGCATTGGGTGCCACGATACCGAGGGCAAATCGGTCGGCGACGCCGCCGAACTGGCTCCAGTTGATGCCGGTCTGGTAGGAGTCGTTGAGCGACACCTCGATGATCTTGGCTTCGAGCATGACCTGACGCTCAACCACCAGCTGGGTAGCCTTGAGATAGTCGTCAACGGCGCGCAATTCGCCCGGCGTCGCCTTGACGAGGACGACCCCGGAACTGTTGTTGATGATGATGCTGCGCCCTTCGTGCGTACCGACAATGGCGGTCAGCGCATTGCCCAGATCTTTCCAGAAATCGTAATCGGAAGAAGTCTGGACGCGAGTGCTATCGGGCGCACGTTGCTGGGAGCCGCCGCTGCTCCCGGTCGAGGTGGGCATTGCCGCCTGCCCCGTTGCGCCCGAACCGGTCGCCGGAGCCACTGTCGTCGGCGAACTGGCGGTCACCCGCATTTCGCTCATGCCGAGGCGGCGACTGGCCAGATAGTTGATCTTGAAAATACGCGTCTGGATGGTATTTGGCTGGACATGAATGCGACTGCCCTGAACCCGGTAGTCGTAGCCGTAGATATCGCGCAGGGTGTCGAGCGCTTCGCGCACTGTCGTGTTCTTGAGATTCAGGCTGACCATGCCGGACAGTTCGGGCGGGAACAGCATGCTGTACTGGGTGCCGGAGACCAGTGCATTGAGCACCTGGGTCACCGGCGCATTGTTAACAGCCAGGTTGAAGCGCGGCTCGGCCTTGACCGGACTCGGCTGGTCGAGCTGCAGCGGCGGCACCATGGCTCGGCCGACAATATCGCCCTGCGAACGCTTCGCCTTGCTGGCTGCCGCTGCGGCGAGCTCCTTGTCAGCCTGCTCGAAGGCATCGGCCCGACGGGCATATTGATTGCTGCACGCACTCAGCAGCAGCGCCGACATTGCGACGATCAAGATCTTGCTCATGGCGAACCCTTCACTGGCCCGGATTTTCCCTTCTTGCGGGATTTGGGCGTCACTATCATCTGTTTTTCAACGTCGGGAGTCAGGAAAAGATGCGTCACCCCATCCACCCCCTTCAACACTGCCTCGCGCTCGTTCAGGCGGACCAGCGTGGCCTCGCCGATACGTCCGCCCAATGCCACCGTCTGACCACCGATCACGGCCACCGGTCGGCGCCCCTGCGACATCAGCACTGACTGCAGGCGAAAACCGCCGGCCCCTTCCTCACCCGGTCGGGCATCTTCGGCCGGGGCCAGCCAGGCAGCCGGTGGACGCGTCGGATCGGCCATCTGGGCAAGCAGCGGGCCACTGACAGCGAGAAGGGCAAAAGCGATCAGCCTCATAGGGTCAGCCATGTCTTGTCCGGGCTCAGGGTATAGACCGTCAGGGTCATTTCGGCCCGTGGGTAATCGACGACACGATAGTTGAGTTGCCCCCAGAGCAGGCGCTGCTCAAGCTTCTCGAGCTGGGCAAGATAGGCCTGAAGCTGGCCGTAATTGCCCTCCAGGCGAATTTCAACGCCATGGCGATACAGATCGAAGGCGCGTTCGACCGGCTTGCCGCTGGCGTCCTTGGTCTCTTCTTTTTGCCGGAGCACGCTCTGCGGCGCCAATGTTTTCAGGCTGACCAGGCGCAAACCGCCGTGGCGCGCCAGCAAGCCTTCGAGCAGGCCGTTCATTTCCTGCGGCCGAACCAGCGCCGAGCCGATTGTCCGCAACTGCTCGTCGAGTTGATCGCGCTGCGCGTTGACGGTAGCCAGTTCGGCCTTCTTGCCGGCATCGGGATCGATATTGAGCTGCTGTTGCAGGCTGGCAACCTGCATCTGCATGGTCTCCAGATTGGACCCATCGCTCGCGATGCTGGCCTGCAAAACCTTGCTGCGGCTGGATGACGGATCAATCAGGAATGCATTGCCGATGAGTAGCGGGCCGAGCACCAGGGCGAGCGCCACCATCGTCTGCTCGCGCCGTGACAGCGCCGCATATTTGGCGCTCAGTTGCTTCCATTGCTGGCGCAGTGCGTTCATCGCGCCTTCTCCTGTCCGGCCACCAGCTCGGTCCGCAGGGCAAACTCGGTATAGCGCGGCGACGGCTTGGGAGCGGGAGCGCTAGCAGCAGCGCCCGGTGCGACATCACGCTTCTCGTCGGCCGGGTCGATGCCCTTCATGTCGAGCGCCGCAAACCGGCGGCCGGCAAAGGCCGCCTCACCATTGAGGCGATTGATATAGGTCGGCAGCAAGGCCGGATCAAGCAGGCGGCCATGAATCTCGATATCCTTTTCGCCGAAGCGGAACCCGGTCAGCCAGGCACCTTCGACGATCTGCCGCGAAAACCCCTGAAGCAGACCGGAATACGCACTACCCTGGGTAATGTCGCCTTGGGCGATGACGGCCAGAACTTCCTGACGCTGCGTGACGCCTAGCCGCGCCGAACTGATCCGGGCATCGAGCGTGTCGTCACCATGGCGTGCCGCGATGGCGCCACCGAGCGACTGCAACTGCTGCTGCAGGGTGAGCAACTGGCTCTTGATCGCCGCTTCACGCGTCTTCAGGTTCGCCACCTGGGTGTAACCAAGCCCGGCCAGGAGCACCACGAACAGCAGACCCGCCAGCGCCACTCCGGCCACCACCGGCAAGGCCAGCCAGTCGAAGCGCGGGCGCAGGGCCGGCAGTATCAGGTTGATCTGCTGACTCATGCCTCGCTCCTCAGCGCCGCGCCTATGGCCAGCAGGCTCTGCGCCTGACGGTCGGTCGAGCGCAATTCCGGCAATGCGGCAAAATCAAGCACCGTCGAAAAATCAGCGATCTGGACAGGCAGATAGAGGTTTTCGGCTATCGCCGCAACCGTGCCGGCACAATCGAATTCGGAAGCGACGAGCAGACGGGAGACGGAAACGAAACCATACTGCCGGTCGAAGTTATCGAGTGTCCGCTGCAATTCAAGGGCCAGGCGCTCCAGCATCTGCCGGCGCCGCTCTTCATCAGCCTTGGCGAGCTCGGCCATCGCCACTTCGATACGCCGCGACAGGTACAACTCGCCGCCACAGGTAATGGTCAGCAAGCCCCCGTCCTTCGTCAGATGCAGGAAGGCCAGGCCGCGATTAGCTTCCTCGAAAAGCACGGCGACATTGCGCACGGCCATTTCGGGAATATCGATCGCTTCCAGGGGAATCTTTTTTTCGTTGAACAGCGCCATGCGCTCGCCGATCACGACAGCCGGCGCAGCCACGGCAAACACGCTGGCCTGACGCCCGCCTTCGGTCGGAATGTCGGCCACCGAAACCGCCGCATCATCGACCGGAAAATCGACCACGTCCTTGAGGCGCCAGCGCAAGGCCTGAACACGCTCTTCAGCAGGCACGGCAGGGGCATCTAGCTGGACCATGCGGTAATCGTTCTCGCCGAGCAGCGCGGCACAGCGGTAGCGCTTCAAACCGTGGCTCTGCGCCAGACGGGTGAGCGCTTCG
>CAIYYE010000157.1 GCA_903930395.1 uncultured beta proteobacterium | reverse complement strand
CTTCATCCTTGAACAGTTCGCGCAGCGGCTCGAGCAGCTTGAGATGCATGTCTTCCGGCAGGCCACCGACATTGTGGTGGCTCTTGATGGTGTGGGCGCCCTTCTTGTTCTTGCCGGCCGATTCGATGACGTCGGGGTAGATGGTGCCCTGGGCCAGCCACTTGGCGGCGGTCAGCTTTTTCGATTCGGCCTGGAAGACTTCGACGAATTCCTTGCCGATGATCTTGCGCTTCTGTTCCGGGTCGGAGACACCGGCCAGCTTGCCCATGAAGGCATCGACGGCATCAACGCGGATGACCTTGACGCCGAGGTTGCGGGCAAACATCTCCATGACCATGTCGCCTTCGTTCAGGCGCAGCAGGCCGTGATCGACGAAAACGCAGGTCAGCTGGTCGCCGATGGCCTTGTGGATGAGGGCCGCTGCGACGCTTGAATCGACGCCGCCGGAAAGGCCGAGAATGACATCATCGCTGCCGACCTGGGCACGGATCGAGGCAACGGCTTCGGCGATGTAGTCGCCCATCACCCAGTCGGTGCCGCAGCCGCAGATGCCATGCACGAAACGCTCGAGAATGGCGCGGCCCTGCATGGTGTGGGTGACTTCCGGGTGGAACTGGACGGCATAGAACTTGCGGTCCTCGTCGGCCATTGCGGCAATCGGGCAGGACGGCGTCGACGCCATTTTCTTGAAGCCGGGCGGCAGTTCCATGACGGAATCGCCATGGCTCATCCAGACCTTGAGCATGCCGTGGCCTTCGGCCGTGGTGAAGTCGGCGATGTCATTGAGGAGAGCCGTATGGCCGTGGGCACGAACTTCGGAATAACCGAACTCGCGGGCCTTGCCAGCCGCTTCAGCCGTCATCACCTGGCCACCGAGTTGCTGGGCCATCGTTTGCATGCCGTAGCAGATACCCAGCACTGGAACGCCCAGCGTGAACACCACCGCCGGCGCGCGCGGCGTATCACCTTCGGTCACCGAACTCGGCCCACCCGACAGGATGATGCCCTGGGCGCCGTAGCTCCGAATGAAGTCTTCCGACACGTCGTACGGGTGAATTTCGCAAAAAACCTTGGCTTCGCGGACGCGACGGGCGATCAGCTGAGTGACCTGGGAACCGAAATCGAGAATGAGGATTTTCTGGTGGGACATTATTCAGGGCCTTGAATGAAAAAGGCGGCTACCGGAGCCGCCCTTCTGGAAACGAAGCAAATCAGTCGACGTGGTAGTTCGGCGCTTCCTTGGTGATCTGCACGTCGTGGACGTGAGACTCGCGGATACCGGCCGAGGTGATTTCGACGAAGCAGGCGTTGTCGTGCATGTGGTCAATGGTCGGTCTGCCGAGATAACCCATCGACGAGCGCAGACCGCCCATCAACTGGTGAATCACGGCGAGCACGGAACCCTTGTAGGGAACACGCCCTTCGATCCCTTCGGGAACGAATTTATCGACATTGGAGGTCGCTTCCTGGAAGTAACGATCCGAGGAACCGGCCTGCATCGCGCCGAGCGAACCCATGCCGCGATACGACTTGTAGGAACGGCCCTGGAACAGTTCGACCTCACCCGGCGCCTCTTCAGTACCGGCAAACAGGCCGCCAAGCATGACCGTATCGGCACCGGCCGCAATCGCCTTGGCGATGTCACCGGAGTAACGGATGCCGCCGTCGGCAATCATCGGCACGCCCGTGCCCTTGAGCGAATCAGAAACGTTCTGGATGGCGGTGATCTGCGGCACGCCGACACCGGCGACGATACGCGTCGTGCAGATGGAACCGGGACCGATACCGACCTTGACGCCGTCGGCACCCATGTCGACCAGCGCCCGTGCGGCGTCAGCCGTGGCAATGTTGCCGCCGATGACTTCGATCTGCGGGAAGTTCTTCTTGACCCAGTTGACCCGGTCGAGCACGCCCTGCGAGTGACCGTGCGCCGTATCGACGACGATCACGTCGATGCCGGCTTCGGCCAGCAGTTCAACGCGCTCTTCGGTACCGGCACCGACGCCGACGGCAGCACCGGCACGCAGACGACCAGAGGAGTCCTTGTTGGCCAGCGGATGCTCAGTGGACTTGAGAATGTCCTTGACGGTGATCAAGCCGCGCATATGCCATTCATCATCGATGACCAGGACGCGCTCGAGGCGATGCTTGCGGATCAGTTCCTTGGCGTCCTCGACGCTGGCGCCTTCGCGGACCGTGACCAGACGCTTGCGCGGGGTCATGATGGCCTTGACCGGCTGATCGAGATTGGTCTCGAAGCGCAGGTCGCGATTGGTCACGATACCCACCACCTTGCCCGAGCGATCAATCACCGGCAGGCCGGAAATCTTGTACTGGCGAGTGATTTCGAGCACATCGCGAACCGTCATGGTGGGCGGCACGGTGATCGGGTCTTTGAGAATCCCCGATTCGAAACGCTTCACCTTGGCCACCTCGGCCGCCTGGGCCTTGGGCGACAGGTTCTTGTGAATGATGCCGATACCACCCTCCTGCGCCATCGCAATGGCAAGGCGGCCTTCCGTCACGGTATCCATGGCGGCCGACAGCAGGGGCAGGTTCAGGGAGATGTTACGGGTCAGCCTGGTAGCCAGGCTAACATCGCGGGGGAGAATCTGGGAATGAGCGGGGACGAGCAGTACGTCGTCGAAAGTCAGGGCTTTTTGCAGCAGTCGCATGGCCTTTAGCCTTTAATCCAAGGTCACAAAATCGTATTATACAGAAAAGCCAAGGAAACCCAGATGACCTCGAAATCCCCACTCGTTTTTGCCCTTGTTCTGGCGACGACCGCAGCCAGCCTGCCTGCCCAGGCAGAAACCTACCAATGGAAGGACAGCAGCGGCCAGACAGTGGTTTCGGACGTCCCGCCGCCCGCGACTGCCAAGGGTCGGCGCTCCATCGGCGGTGTAAAACCTGCAGTCGTCTCGGAAGCCCTTCCGGACAAGGCCGCTGAGGCACCGAAGCTTGCCGATGCACCCAAGTCGACGGCAGAAAAGGAATTTGACTTCAAGAAACGCCAGCAGGAAGCCCAGGAAAAAGCCGACAAACAAAAGGCCGAGGCCGACAAGCGCGACAACTGCGACCGGGCCCGGCGCGGCGTGGCGGCACTGGAGTCGAGTCAGCCGCTCAGCACACTGGACGACAATGGCGAGCGCAAACTGATGGATGCCGCCCAGCGTGAGCAGGAACTCGAACGCGCCCGCCGGGTCGTGGCAGACGCCTGCAAGTAGGCGTCAGATTCAGGCTCAGCTCTCGGCGTCGGCTTCCCCGGCGCCTTTTTTCATGACCTTCCCTTCGGCTGCCCGCTGCTTGCGAACTTCCTTCGGATCGGCAATCAGCGGCCGGTAGATTTCGACGCGGTCGTTGTCACGCAAGGCAGAATCCAGCTTGGACAGCTTGTTCCACAGCCCGAACTTGTTCTTCTTGACATCGATTTCCGGATACTTGGCGAGCAGGCCGGAGGCCTCAACGGCCTGCTGCAGCGTGGCCCCGGCCGCCAGCTTCAAATGAACCACATCCTGTTTGCCCGACAGCGCGTAGCAAACTTCGATATTCAGCATTTCAGCCATGGCTGACTCCATAAACCTGCGCCGCGCGGCGCACGAAGGCATCGACAAAGGTGTTGGCAATATGGCTGAACACCGGACCAATCACCTTTTCAAACAATTTGCTGGAAAACTCGTAGTGCAGCTGGAACTCGATCTTGCACGCATTCTCGGCCAGTGCCTTGAAGTGCCATGAGCCCTCGAGGTGACGAAACGGACCATCGACCAGACGAATCTTCATCAGGCGAGGGAATTCCTTGTCGTTTTCCGTCGTGAAACAGGACTTCACCGAGTGATAGTTGATGTGCAGCGTCGCTGCAGTCTTTGCCTCGTCGCGAAATTTCACCTCGGTATGACTGCACCAGGGCAAGAATGCGGGGTAATCCTCGCAGCGGTCCACCAGCGCGAACATGCGTTCGGCAGATTGCTCGATCAAGACGGTCTTTTCAACGATAGCCATGCAGCGGCAGGTTTCCGGTTTCCTGTAGAATCGCGATTTTAATGGAACGTCCGGCAGCATGAGCATTACGGTCAATAAAAAAGCCTTTCACGAGTACTTGGTCGAAGACAAGTACGAGGCTGGCATCGCCCTCGAAGGCTGGGAGGTCAAGGCCATCCGCGCCGGCCGGATGAACATCAAGGAATCCTACGTCATCATCAAGAGCGGCGAGATCTACATCATCGGGATGCACATCAGCCCGCTGCCCACCGCCTCGACCCACAACACGCACGATCCGATCCGCACCCGCAAGCTGCTGCTGCACACCCACGAAATCGGCAAACTGATCGGCAAGGTAGAACGCGCCGGATACACGCTGGTGCCCATCGATCTGCACTTCGTACGCGGCCGGATCAAACTTGAAATCGGGCTGGCCAAGGGCAAGAAGCAGCACGACAAACGCGCTGATGCGCTGGACAAGGATTCAAAACGCGAAGCCCAGCGCGCCATGAAGGAACGGCTGCACTAAGTCTGGTCGCCGCCAACGACAAATAAGCCAGTGATAAAAAAATCCTCATCAGCCAACGGCTCATGAGGATTTTTTAATGCTGGCGGAGTGGACGGGACTCGAACCCGCGACCCCCGG
>CAIYYE010000156.1 GCA_903930395.1 uncultured beta proteobacterium | reverse complement strand
TTACCCCGGCCTGCCCCTGGTCGCCCACAATGCCATCGCCGAGCCGCTGCCGATCGACGGCAGCGAAGCTGACTGGATCAATGCCATACTCGAACACAGCCACGAACTCGAACTGGCCCGCGGCGAAACCCGGCGCATGCAACTCCTGGCCGGACGCGCCGGGCGTGACCGCCTGCCCGACCCGACCATCGGCCTGCAGGTTTCGCGCGAACGGGCTGGCGAGGAAAAGGTGTTCGGCGCCTATATCAGCATCCCGCTGCCGGGCGGCGCCCGCCGCGCCAGCTCCGACGCGGCATTGGCCCAGGCCGACGTTGCCGGGCGACGCGAAGCGGCCACGACACAGAAGATCACGGCCGAATCGGCGATGCTTTACCAGTCGGCCAATGCGGCCTTTTCAACCTGGCAATCCAGCCGCAGCGCCGCCGAGCGCCTGGGCCGTGCCGCCGACATGACAGCCCGCGCCTACCAGCTTGGCGAAGGCAGCCTCAACGATCTGCTGGCCGCCCGCCGGCTGGCCAACGAAGCCCAGCTGGCGTCCCGCCTGATCCAGCTCGAGGCCCTGGAACTCCGCTACCGCCTGCAACTCGACGCCCATCGGCTGTGGGACTTTGAGGAAGAGCGGCAGACCGGCAACTGACCGGCCTGAAATCGGCAAAAATCTGCCCCGGCCGGGCTGCAGCACCGTATGATGGCCATAAGACTCCCGATGAGGGTATGGTTATGACGCCGCATCTACGCCAGCTTGCCAGCCTGCTCTGTGTGCTCACAGCCGGTCCGTTATCAGCACCGGCGAGCGCTTGGGAGCTTGCCGGGAAAAAGGTCATCACGCTGCAAACACGGGATGGCCAATCGATTCCCATCGGCAACGTATTCTTCAGCCCGGCCGGTGAAAAAAGCGCCTTCAGTCTGCATCTCGACGACACCCGGATGAAGGATTTCTTCCTCTCCATGAAGGAATTCAAATGCCTGGAAGGCGAGGAACTTCACTGCCACGTACCGTATCCCTACGCCCACCCCGGTACGGTAAGCCGCAACGATTTGCGCTGGCTTGAGCACGCGCTGCTGTTTCTCTACAAGCAGCCCAAGGATTTCGGTGCTCGGCTGTGGAACGGCCTTTACTACCAGATGGAAATCACGGAAAAGGGCATTGTCGGCACGCCGCAAGCCGTCGATCTCGGGCAGATCGGCGCACCGCCGGCTTCCACCGACATTCCGCCCTATGGGCCTGAGGAGCGGAGCGATATAACACCGGACGCCCGCTGGATTCGCCGCCTGACTATCGAGTAAGCATCAATTCCGCGCCCCCCTGCCGGCGCTCAGTGGTCGACTTTCCGCCAGCCCTTCGCCACCATGCAGGCCTGCATCCGGCGAACGCTGGCATGTGTGACGATGCCATCAGTGCCAGAATAGACTTGCTGCTTGCAGAAAATCTCGTCGCGCGCGTAATCGCCATCCAGGGCGCCGGATTTTTCCCAATGCCATGACGAGCAGGCCGTCAGGCCAAGGCAGGCCAGCAGCAGTAATTTCATCGTAAAAAGTCAGGGCATACGGCGCTACGGCGCATCGGCAACAGCCCCGTTCGGCCAGGCCACTTCAGCCCGGTTGCGTCCCGCTTCCTTGGCCTTGTAAAGCAGTTGGTCGGCCAGCCGGAAAAGCGGCTTGATTTCGCCAAGCGCCGGATCGGCGCAGGCAGCCCCGAGAGAAATCGTGACCACGCCGTAATTTGCATTCAATTCATGGGGAATCCCCAT
>CAIYYE010000155.1 GCA_903930395.1 uncultured beta proteobacterium | reverse complement strand
TATGGGGTTGATCCGGTGCACTTCGGCATCATCTTCCTGGCCAATATCGAGATGGGCTTTCTCTGTCCGCCGGCCGGCATGAACATCTATTTTGCCGCGGCGATGTTCGGCAAGCCGATCCGCTATGTCGCGGCTTCGGTGCTGCCTGCGGTGCTCGCCATGCTGCTCGGGGCCTTGCTCATTTCAGCGCTGCCGGGGCTGGCTACCTGGCTGCCGTCACTGGCCGCTCAGTGAGCGCTGGGCGCCGCGAGCAGCATCTTCCGGCTCAGTGCCTGATCTAGCAGGAACAGCAGACGTTCATGGGGAATGCCACGGTAGTCGAAGAGGGCGATGCAGATGTCGGCGAGGGATTCGATCAGTTCGTCCAGCGAATCGTCATTGCCGGCCTGCCGGCCGCCCCTGGCGGTGGCTGCGCCTGTCTTGCTGTAGGCCAGCAGGTCACACATCAGCTGGTTGATGACCTGGTGCAGCTCATCAAGCGAACAGGAACCGTTGACGAGGGCTCTCGTTTTTTCGAGTTCGAGGAAAGCGGCATTGAGACGGTTGAGCATGCGGAGCGATGAGTACAGTTGTTTGCCGCCGTATTGTCTGACCTCCGATACATCTGGCTACCGCTAACATTAGGGGGTGTGCGCAGTTAAATGCTACTAAGGTGGCAAGAACTCAGTTATCGTTGTTCCTATGCCTTCAGCCTTGCCAAAATTGTTGTGTGTCGAGCCATCGACAACCCAGCAGGCGATTATTCGGGGGGTTGCCGCCCGGCATCAACTTGAGGTCGTTACCTGCAAGGGCGAGGCCGAGGCCTTGGGCCTTCTCGAACGACAGTTCTGCGTCATGCTGGTGGCCAATGAACTGGCCGAGGGTGACAGTTTCCAGCTGATCGAGTCGGTTCGTCTGTCGCTCGAGTATGCGACCTTGCCGATTGCCTTCATATCAGGCAGTGTCGAACGGGGACTGGCCTACAATGCGATGAATGCCGGCGCGACCGAAGTGTTCATGCGCGACGATCTTTCGGCCATCGATGAATTCATAGCGGGGTGTGCCAGCGCGCCGCTCGAGAGTGTCGAGTCCGGTGGCGTCGTCCTCCTTGTCGAGGACTCCGAATCGCATGCCGACTATGTCGGGCACTTGTGCGCCATGCTCGGTCTGCAGGTCGAGAAATGCAAGGATGTGCAAACTGCACTGAGCCTTTATCGGCCGCGCAAATACCAGCTGGCGATTGTCGATGTGGTGCTCAACGATATCCAGAGCGGCATCACGCTGGTCCGGCGCATCCGCCAGAATCACCAGAGTCGCCAGCCCATTCTCGTGATGTCCGGTTACGACGACTTGCCACGCCGTCTGTTGGCCTTGAAGAGTGGGGCGGACGATTTCATCAGCAAGCCCTTTTCGCCGGAAGAGTTTGTCTGGCGGGTCAAGAAAGTACTGAAATCCTATGCCGGCCATGATCGGCGGGAAGCGGTGCTGCCCCTGGCAGCGGAGAGCATGGCGCATGATTTCATGCATGCGCTGTCGCCGCGTGAGCGGGAAATTGCCGCCGAGATTCTTGCGGGTTCCTCGGACAAGCAGATTGCGCGCGACCTTGGCATTTCCTACTGGACGGTGCGCAGTCATATAGAGCAGATTTTCACCAAGACCGGGGCGCTCAACCGACGTGACCTCATGGCGCGGTTCATAGGCAAATAAAAAGGGCGAACCGTGGTTCGCCCTGTCCTGTACTTAGCCTGAGCGTGGCGCGGGCCAGGCTCAGGGCTGAAGATCAGCGGTTTTCGACGGGCGCGGTGGCCGGCGGTGCTGTCCTTGCGCCCAGTACCTGATTGTCGAGGCGGCGGGCTTCGTCGTCGCCGATGACTTCCAGCACATTGACCACCTTCTTGACGCCGGCCGTGGTGCGGGCGACATCGACGGCGACCTTGGCTTCGCGGGCACTGACCAGACCCATCAGATGCACGATGGCGCGCTCGGTGACGACCTTGACGTGGTTGGCCGAGATCTGGTTCGAGTCGACGAGGCGCGCCTTGACCTTGGAGTCGATGTAGGAGTCGGTGCTCCGACTGCCGAGCGAGGAGGCCGGGCCGATACCCAATTCGTTGTAAACCTCGCGCACGCCCTCGATCTTGCGGGTTTCGGCTTCGATGGCCGATTTTGCTTCCTCGCTCGGTACTTCGCCGGTAATCAGAACGCGCCGGTTATACGAGGTGAAATTGACGTGGGAAATTTCCTTGTACTGCGCGGGAACGCCACGGCCAGCCTTCCATTCCGTGGTTTCATCATCGGTCTGTGTGCCCGTGGAGCGGCGGTCGTGGGCTGACATGACACCAGCCGCGGCGCCGCCGACAATAACCGGGACGCAGCCCTGGAGCATGGGCAGGAGGGTGAGCAGCGCCGCTGCGGCAAGGGTGAGTTTGGTTTTTTGCATTATTCGACTCCGAGTAAAAGCGCATCGATGCCATCGCACAAGCAGTGAATGGCGAGCAGATGGGTTTCCTGAATGCGCGCCGTCCGGTCGGCCGGCACACAAAGATGAATGTCGTCGTCGCGCAGCATGTCGCCGATCTGGCCGCCGCCCTTGCCGGTCAGTGCGACAATGTGCATGTCGTGCTCGTGGGCCGACTTGATCGCCTCGATGACGTTGGCGGAGTTGCCCGACGTCGAAATGGCCAGCAGCACGTCGCCGGCATGGCCGAGTCCGCGCACCTGGCGGGCGAATATCTGGCTGAACGAGTAATCGTTGGCGACCGCCGTGATGATCGAGGTATCGGTGGTCAGCGCGATGGCAGCCAGTTCCTGGCGTTCGGCCTCGAAACGGCCGATCAGTTCGGCGGCGAAATGCTGGGCATCGCCGGCCGAGCCGCCGTTACCGCAGGCGAGAATCTTGCCGCCATTGATCAGGCAGTTGGTCATCGTCTCGATGGCAGCGGCGATGGGGGCGGCCATCGATTCGACGGCGTTCAGCTTGGTCTGGGCGCTGTCTTCGAAGTGCTTGGCTACGCGGGCAATCAAATCCATATTGTTCAAGGGCTTGGGGCTGTAAGTGGAAGCATTCTACCTCACAGCTCGATGAAGACTTCGAACGCCAGTCGTTGCCAGGGATTTTTGTTGTCGCTCAGGGCCGACACGCGGGCGCTCAGGCGCTCGCCGGCGTCCATGGCTGCGGCAATGGCACGGTTTTCCGCGCGCGGGACATAACCGAGCTGGTGGCCCTGCCATTCGACGCGGATGGCCTGGCTGTCGTGCCGGTTGTCGGGTTCGCGGATCAGCCTGAGTACGTCGCCCAGCTTGATCCGTGTCCAGAAATCGCCGAGGGCGTAATACTGGCTGCCGGCCAGCGGCGAATTCTGGATCAGCATGCGAACCGACCCGGCCTGGGCGGCAGCCAGCCAGAAGGCGAGGCTAATCGTCAGCAGAAAACGCATTCCGTATCCATTCAAGTCGCCCGCCGTCGATCAGTACGCAGTCGAAGCGGCAATCGCTCTCCGGCTTGCCCTGCAGGTAATGGCGGGCGGCGAGCACGATGCGGCGCCGCTTGGCGAGCGTGATGCTCGCCCCGGCTCCGCCGAATTCGCTGTGGCTGCGCTGGCGGACTTCGACGAAGACCAGTGTCTGTCCGTCCCGGAAAATGAGATCGATTTCGCCGCCGCGTATTCTGAAATTGCGCGCAACTTCCCGCTGGCCGTGGGCTGTGAGATAGCGCGCCGCCCGCTCTTCGGCTTCGCGGCCACGCGTCGTGGTGGTATCGTTGGTTTTTGCCTGCATGCTGATAAAAATGACAAATGAATATGCTGCATTGTACGTCGTCCCGACACCGCTCGGGAACCTTGCCGATCTGACCCGGCGTGCCGAGGAAGTCCTGCGTACCGTGTCCTGGGTCGCCGCCGAGGACACCCGTCACAGCGGCCCGCTGCTCAAGCAGCTCGGCGCCCAGGCACGGACCATCCCGGCGCATCAGCACAACGAACACGAAGCCGCGGCCCGCATTGTCGAAAAGCTGCAGGGCGGTGAGTCTGTGGCCCTGATTTCCGATGCGGGGACCCCCGGCATCTCCGATCCCGGCGCCCGCATCGTTGCGGCGGTTCGCGCTGCCGGCTGCAAGATCATCCCGCTACCCGGCCCTTGTGCGGCGACGACAGCACTCTCGGCTTCGGGGCTGCTCGACGAGCATTTCATGTTTTATGGCTTTTTGCCCTCGAAGGGCGGCCAGCGGCGGCAAGCGCTGGAAGCGTTACGCGAGCAGCCCTGCGCCCTGCTTTTCTACGAGGCCCCGCACCGCGTGCTGGAAACAGTCGAAGACATGGCGACTGTCTTTGGTAACCGGACACTGGTCATTGCTCGCGAACTGACCAAGCTGTTCGAGTCCATCCACGCCTTGCCGCTGGGCGAGGCACTGGCCTGGCTCAAGGAAGACCCCAATCGTCAGCGCGGCGAATTCGTCCTGATGCTCTCCGGCGCTCCGGCCGAGGCCGACAATGGCGAAGGCGAGCGCGTTCTCAAGCTACTGCTGGCTGAAGGCCTGCCCGTCAAGCAGGCGAGTAAGCTCGCGGCGCAGATTACCGGCATGGCAAAAAATGCGCTTTATGAGCGCGCGCTGGCCTTGAAAAGTTAAAATCGCGGAAACCGTTTCGAGAATCAGCATGCAAATCACCATCACCCGCCCCGACGACTGGCACCTTCACCTGCGCGACGGCGAAGCCCTCGCTGCCGTTCTGGCCCATACCGCAGCCCAGTTTGGCCGGGCCATCGTCATGCCCAATCTCAGGCCGCCGGTGACGACCGTCGACCAGGCTGCGGCCTATCGTGACCGCATTATTGCCGCGTTGCCGGCCGGGGCCAGCTTCGAGCCGCTGATGACGCTCTACCTGACCGACAATACTCCGGCCAGCGAAGTCGCCAGAGCTGCCGCTTCCGGTTTCGTCAAGGCGATCAAGCTTTACCCGGCCGGGGCAACGACCAATTCCGACGCCGGCCTGACCGACATCGCCAAGGCCTACGCTACGCTGGCCGAGATGGAGCACGTCGGCATGCCGCTACTGGTTCATGGCGAAGTGACCGATCCGAAGATCGATCTTTTCGACCGCGAGAAGGTCTTCATCGATACCGTGCTGCTGCCGCTGACGGCCCGTTTTCCGAAACTCAAGGTGGTCATGGAGCACATCACGACCCGCGATGCGGCCGAGTTCGTCGCGAGTTCCGGGGCGAATGTGGCCGCGACGATTACCGCCCATCACCTGCTTTACAACCGCAATGCCATTTTTCAGGGCGGTGTCCGGCCGCACTGGTACTGTTTGCCCGTCCTCAAGCGCGAAACGCATCGCGAGGCGCTGGTCGCCGCGGCGGTTTCCGGCAATCCCAAATTCTTCCTCGGTACCGATTCGGCACCACACGCCAAAATGACCAAGGAAGCCGCCTGCGGCTGCGCTGGTTGCTACACGGCCTACGCTGCCATCGAGCTCTATGCCGAAGCTTTCGAGCAGGCCGGCGCTCTGGACAAGCTGGAGGCTTTTGCCAGCTTCCACGGCCCCGACTGGTATGGCATGCCGCGCAATACGGGCAAGATCACGCTGGACAAGCAGGCGTGGACCGTCCCTGCCGACTATCCCTACATCTCTTCCGATACCATCGTTCCACTGCGCGCTGGTGAAACGCTGTCCTGGAAAATGCGCTAAGGAAAACATCATGCGTCTGCGTCAATTGCTCCTGCCCCTGCTGGCTG
>CAIYYE010000154.1 GCA_903930395.1 uncultured beta proteobacterium | reverse complement strand
GTGATCTCGCCGGACTGGCCGAGGCCGACCTGTCGCTGCTGAGCAATCCGCGCGAACTGACCATTGCCAGCAAGCTGACCGAGTTCCGCGATCTCATCGAGAGTGCCGCCCGCGAACTGGCGCCGCACCTGATCGCCTTCTACCTCAAGGATCTGGCCGGTGAGTTCCACGGCTGGTACAACGCCGAACGCATGCTGGTCGACGACGCGGCGCTGCGCGATGCCCGTGTCGCCCTGGCCATTGCCGTGCGTCAGACGATACGCAACGGTCTGGCGATTCTGGGCGTCAGTTGCCCGGAATCCATGTAAGGAAATTTGATGAGTCGCGATATGAAACCCCGCAAGAGCCAGCCGGCGAAAAAGAAGGCGGCCGGCGGCACGCTGATCGGCATGTTCATCGGCCTGGTCATCGGGGTCGGTCTGGCCGCCGGTGTCGTCTGGTATCTCAACAAGTCACCCCTGCCTTTTGTCGAGAAGGCGCAGCCGCCGGCGCGTGCCGATGCAGCGACCAACGGCAAGACCGCCCAGCCAACCCAGCCGCTGGCCCTGCCCGGCAAGCCGGGTGACCCGATTCCC
Organism: uncultured beta proteobacterium; assembly: GCA_903930395.1. GTDB lineage: Bacteria > Pseudomonadota > Gammaproteobacteria > Burkholderiales > Rhodocyclaceae > Azonexus. The sequence continues at coordinate 2,438 of CAIYYE010000154.1, read as the reverse complement.
GAGAAGCGCTTCCAGTTCTACGACATCCTGCCGGGCAAGGCCGATGCCGTGCCGGACAAGGCGCCCAAAGCCGACGCCAAGCTGGCCGAGGTGAAGAAAGAGGACAAGAAGGACGAGTCGAAGGAATCGAAGACGCCGCTCTTTTTGCAGGCCGGTTCCTTCAGCACGGCGCAGGATGCTGACAACCAGAAGGCCAAGCTCGCGTTTATGGGTATCGAGGCCGTTGTCCAGCAGGTCATGATCCAGGACAAGACCTTCTATCGGGTTCGTGTCGGCCCCTACACGAAGATCGATGAATTGAACAAAGTACGTGCCGAGCTTGCCAAATCAGGCGTTGAAGCCCAACTTGCCAAATAGGAGTAGCGAATGAAGTATTCACGTCGTAGTTTCGTCAGTTCCGTTTTTGCCCTGGTCGCCGCGTTGACCCTGGCCCTGCCCTCGTTTGCCCAAACGGCCGGCAAGGATTTCACGCCCATCACCCCGGTGCAGCCGACCGAGAATGCCGCCAAGATCGAAGTGCTGGAGTTTTTCAGCTACGGCTGCCCGCACTGCGGTGACTTCAACCCGCTGCTGACGGCCTGGGCGGCCAAGCTGCCGGCCGATGTCGTGGTCAGGAAGGTGCCGATCACCTTTGGTCGCGCTGCCTGGACGGGTATCGCCAAGCTCTATTACACCCTCGAAATCACCGGCGACCTGGCCCGTCTTGAAGCCGATATCTTCCGGGCGATTCATGGCGAGCGCATCAACCTGTTCGACGAAAAAGCGCTGACCGACTGGGTGGTCAAGAAGGGCGTCGATGCCAAGAAATTTGCCGAGACGTTCAATTCCTTCGGCGTCATGAGCAAGGTCAAACGCGGCGACCAGATGGCCATGGCCTACAAGATCACGGGCGTTCCGGCACTGGCCGTCGAAGGAAAGTTCCTGATTGGCGACATCGGCTTCAGCGAGAAGCTGGCGGTTACCGACAAGCTGATTGCCAAGGCGCGTGCCGAGAAATCCGGCAAGAAATAATTGTCTCTGAAGGTTTTCATTACGGGCGCCTCGTCGGGTATCGGCGAGGCGCTTGCCGTTTACTACGCCGGGCAAGGCGCCATCCTGGGGCTGGCGGCGCGGCGCGGCGAATTTCTCGACGGGCTGAACCAGCGTCTGGGCGGGCAACATGCCTGCTATGCGCTGGATGTCAGCGATGCGCCGGCCCTGCATGCGGCGGCAAGCGATTTCATCACCCGTGTTGGTGCCCCGGACATCGTCATTGCCAATGCCGGTGTTTCGGCAGGTACGCTGAGCGAGTTCGAGGAGGATCTGGCCGCTTTTCGCCGCATCATGGACATCAACGTGTTCGGCATGGCGGCAACCTTTGCCCCGTTCATTCCGGCCATGAAGGCGGCGAGTGGGGAAAGGCGACTGGTCGGCATCGCCTCGGTCGCTGGTATTCGTGGCCTGCCGGGGGCGGAGGCTTACTCGGCGTCGAAGGCGGCAGCGATCAGTTATCTGGAGAGCCTGCGCCTGGAAATGCGCCCCTACGGCATCAAGGTCGTGACCATCGCGCCGGGCTATATCGAAACGCCGATGACTGCCGTCAATGGCTACCAGATGCCGTTTTTGCTGCCGGCAAACAAGGCCGCCGAGTGTTTCGCCGCCGCCATCGAGCGCGGGACGACCTATACGGTGATTCCCTGGCAGATGGGCATTGTTGCCAAAATCCTGCGCGCCTTGCCGAACTGGCTCTACGACCGACTCTTCACAAGCGCCCCGCGCAAGCCGCGTGGCTTGTTAAAATAGCCCGATGTTAGAACTCAAGATCAATGGCGAATCCCGCCAGTTTTCCGATGCGCTGACCGTGAGCGGCCTGATCGAGCAGCTCGGCTATACCGGCAAGCGCATCGCCATCGAACGCAACGGCGAAATCGTCCCCAAGAGCCAGCACGCCACGACGGCGCTGGCCACCGGTGACCGTCTGGAAATTGTCGTTGCGGTTGGTGGGGGCTGAAAGCAGCCATTAGTCGCTAGTTGTCAGTCGATAGCCAAAGACAACCAGCGACCGATAGCTAATCACTAACGACTAATCACTAGCGACTAAAAACCATGCATCAACTGACTATCGCCGGTACAGCCTACCGTTCCCGTTTGCTCGTCGGCACCGGCAAGTACAAGGATTTTGCCGAAACGCGGGCGGCCATCGATGCGTCGGGGGCGGAGATCGTCACCGTGGCGATCCGCCGCATGAATATCGGCCAGGACCCGAGCCAGCCCAACCTGCTCGACGCCCTGCCGCCGTCGCAATTCACCATCCTGCCCAATACCGCCGGCTGCTACACGGCCGACGATGCCGTGCGTACCCTGCGTCTGGCGCGCGAACTGCTCGACGGTCATCCGCTGTGCAAGCTCGAAGTCCTCGGCGATCCGACCAGCCTCTTCCCGAACATGCCGGAAACCCT
>CAIYYE010000153.1 GCA_903930395.1 uncultured beta proteobacterium | reverse complement strand
TTCGCCTTCAACCAGGGCGAAGTGTGTACCTGCCCGAGCCGCGCCCTGATCCAGGAATCGATCTACGACAAGTTCATGGAGCGCGTTCTCAAGCGCGTCGCCGCCATCAAGCAGGGCAACCCGCTCGATACCGACTGCATGATGGGTGCTCAGGCATCGCAAGAGCAGATGACCAAGATCCAGTCCTACCTCGACGTCGGCAAGCAGGAAGGCGCTGAATGCCTGATCGGCGGCGCCCGCGCTGTCCTCGAAGGCGATCTGGCCGGCGGTTACTACATCCAGCCGACCCTGTTCAAGGGTCACAACAAGATGCGCATTTTCCAGGAAGAAATCTTCGGGCCGGTGCTCGCCGTGACGACTTTCAAGGACGAAGCCGAAGCCCTGGCCATCGCCAACGATACCCTCTACGGCCTCGGCGCCGGCGTCTGGAGCCGCAACGGCAACGTCGCCTACCGCATGGGTCGCGCCATCAAGGCCGGTCGCGTGTGGACCAACTGCTACCACGCCTACCCGGCGCACGCTTCCTTCGGTGGCTACAAGGAATCCGGTATCGGCCGCGAAACGCACAAGGTCATCCTTGACCATTACCAGCAGCTCAAGTGCGTTCTTGTCAGCTACAGCGAAAGCAAGCTGGGCTTCTTCTAAACCGAGTATCTCCTCCACTGGCCGCATTTGGTTTTGCGGGCAACTCTTGGGGGCGGGCAACCGCCCCCCTTTTTTAAATTCGCTTTTGGGAGAATCTCATGGTCGACCGTGTCATTTGTACGCCGGCAACGCTTGAACTGATCGCGCTCCTGAAACAGCAATACGGGCCGGAACTGATGTTCCACCAGTCCGGCGGCTGCTGCGACAACAGCGCTGCCAACTGCTACCTGCCCACCGACCTCACCATCGGCCCCTACGATGTCCATCTGGGCGACATCGGCGGCGTGCCGTTCTATATCAGCGCCTCGCAATACGAGTACTGGAAGCACACGCAACTGATCATCGATGTGATCGAGGGATCGGGCGGCACCTTCTCGCTCGAAGGCAATACCGGCAAGGCTTTCCACACGCGTTCGCGCTTGTTTACCGACGCCGAATGGGCCGAACTGCAGGCCGCTGGCCTCGTTTAATCCAAGGAAATACTCTCATGAACAAGCAACTGCACACTACCCTGCTGCTGCCCCTGCTCGCAGCCGCCACCTTCGCCGGCGTCACGCCGGCCTATGCCGCCGATGGTGAAGCCATCGTCAAGAAAGCCCGCTGTGTCGCCTGCCACGCCGTCGACCAGAAACGCGTCGGCCCGCCCTACAAGGATGTCGCCGCAAAATACAAGGGCGACGCCAAGGCACCTGGCGTCCTTTTCGAGAAAGTCCGCCACGGCGGCACCGGCGTCTGGGGCCAGATCCCGATGATTCCCCATCCGGCCGACAAGATCAGCGACGACGACCTGAAGGCCGCCGTGCAGTGGATTCTGGCGCTGGAGTAAGCGACGCCTGAGACAGGATTACCGGCGAGCCATCAACGACAAGAGGCGATTCAAGCTTCTTGTTCAGGCCGCCGGGATTGAATGCCAGAGCCTGTGGTGTCGCGCTGGAACCACCTTAAAATGGTTTCAAAGAAGCGATCGGGATCGACCGGTTTGGTAATGAAATCGTTCATCCCTGCCGCCAGACAGCGCTCCTTGTCTTCCACAAACGCGTTGGCTGTCATCGCCAGGATCGGCGTATCGGCGTAACCAGGCAAGGCCCGTATGACCCGCGTCGCCTCCAGACCGTTCATCTGCGGCATTTGCATGTCCATCAGGATCAGGTCGTAGTGGCTCCGTTGTGCCATGGCTACGGCAACCGCGCCATCTTCAGCCAGATCGACAGTGAGCCCGACATCTTCCAGCAGGTTGCTCGAGACCTCCTGGTTGATTGGCTCATCCTCGGCGAGGAGGATACGTGCCCCGGCATGGATGGTCTTGAGCAGCCTCTCGGTAGTCTGCCCGGCAAGCGGAAGCGCTGCGGGGGCAGCATCCCTGGCTTTTTTCATCGGCACGAAAAACCAGAAGGTACTGCCCTGACCCGGCGCGCTCTCGATGCCCAGGCTACCCCCCATGATTTCGACGAGTCGCTTGCTGATGGCCAGACCCAGCCCGGTACCTCCGTATTTGCGCGTCATCGTGGGATCTGCTTGCTCAAAGGCAATGAACAGACGTTTCTGGCTTTCGGCGGCAATGCCGATCCCGGTATCCTGCACCTCGCAGCACAAAACGATCTCGTCGCTGCTTTCTTCTGCCTTCCTGATCCGTACAGTAACTGAACCGTGCTCCGTGAATTTGACCGCGTTGCCGGCCAGATTGAGCAGAACCTGGCCCAGGCGCAAAGGATCACCAACCACAGGAATACCGGCGATTTCAGCCGGCAGGTCGAAGAAAAGTTTCAGGCCTTTCTCCGCCGCGCGCTGCCCGATCATGATGCTCAGGCTTTCCAGAACCTGGGCGAAATTGAAACGCACTTCTCCCAGCGTCAGTTTGTCGGCCTCGATCTTCGAGAGATCAAGAATGTCGTTGATCACGGAAAGCAGGTGGGCAGAGGCCTGCTTGACCTTGCACAGCTGATCGATCTGCTTGGGTTCGGTGATACGCCTCAGGACAAGATCCGTCATGCCCATGATGGCATTCATCGGTGTCCGGAGCTCGTGACTCATGTTGGCCAGGAAGGTGCTCTTGGCCAGATTGGCCGCCTCGGCAGCCTCCTTGGCAATCAACAGATCCGAAGTACGCTCTTCGACCAGCCTTTCCAGATGATGGCGATGCTGTTCGAGTTCGGCCGCCGTTTCCTTCTGCGCTGTGATATCAACGCAAAAGCCGATAAACCCGATGAACTGGCCATCGGCATCGTAGCGCGGATTTCCGTCATCCCTGATCCAGTGATAAGTGCCATTGGCATGACGTATCCGATAGTCCATGCTGAATGGCAGCCGGGCTTCAAATGCCGAAACGTAAATATGCACGCATCGTTCGAGATCCTCGGGATGAACGCCCTCAGTCCAGCCGTTGCCTGATTCCTGGTTAAGCGTTCGCCCGGTAAAACGCAACCATGGCTCGTTGAAATAATTGCAGCGCTTGTCGAGTCCGGAGGTCCAGATCAGCGTCGATCCGCCATTGGCCAGCGTCCGGAAATGCTGCTCGTTTTCGCGCAGCAACAATTCGGTCCGCTTGCGCTCCTCGATTTCCCTGGACAGGCCTTCGTGACTGAGCTTGATCTGCCAGCTCATGGCGTCAATAGCCTGGGCCAATTGCGAAATTTCGTCGTTTTCGACGGGGGCAATCCCCGTTTCCACGCCGTATTCACCGCTGCCTATCCGTTCAGCCGCCTGACGCAGGCGCAGCAGATCGCGGGTCATCCACCAGCTGAAGAGGGCGAACAGGATGCTGGCCAGGAGCAACCCGGCCATGGCGATCAAGCCGTTCTGCCGGGCCAGCGATTCGCGGGCAGCCTGAAAAAAATGAGTGGAGATGGCGAAATTGACCTTACCGACGGTCAGGCCGCTGATGGTCAAGACCATGTCCGTATCCATGTGGTCATCATTGCCGAGGCCGGTGCGACCTTTCAATTCTTCATGCTCGCCAAGCGGAACGTCCCCTGCCTTGCCAATGACGACACCGAGCCCATCCATGACCTGGATGTACTCGATCGTATGCGATTCGCGAAGCTCGTCCAGGATGTCCTTGAGGGTTGAGTAATCGTGCTGGACAACCGGTCCGGCAATCGCCGAATTCAACAAAGGCCGGATCGTTTCTATGCGGATCTGGAGTTGTTCTTCGAGGAATTCCTGGGTGATCCGGCTGGCGTTATAGATGATGAGGGACAGCACCACGCACTGGATGAGCACAGCCCCCAGGATCAATCTTGCGCGCAGTGAAAGTTTCCACATGCTCTTATCGCTTCATGGCATTACTTCAACTTCGACTCTGTCAGGTCGAGATACGCGTCCATTCGTCGCATGGATTCTTCGCTTGCCACGCTCAACGAGTCATACCCCAGCTTTTGCAGAAATGGTCTGGCCTCCGGTGTTTTGCCAAAAGCCAGCAGTTGGGTCCGCAATTTTTGCAACTGAGCCCTGGCCGTATCGGGAGCTGCAATGAGCACATAGCCGGGCAGGACTCCGGCCTCGAAAAGGATCTTCAATTGATCGCGGGCATGGGCGTCGATAAATCCCTGGCTGCGGAAAACCATGGCTTGGGCAACGCCCTGTTTGACGGCGATCTGACTACTGTCATAGCTGCGCGTCTCGATCACCTTGAAATCCCGGTTCATGACCAAGCCCTTCTTCGCCAGGGCTTCCATCATGATCATCGCAACGAGCGCATTGTTGTCGAGCACGGCGATCGTGCCGCCCCGAAGAGCGTCCAGAGTGGCCGGCCCATCGGCTTCCCGGGCCAACAGAACCGCCCGGTGCTCGGGCTGGAACATCACCAGCGGATGCCAACCCAGTCGCTTTTGGGCCAGTCGGGCAATGTGTGGCGGGCAGAGCAGGAGGTCAAAACCGTTTGCCTGAATCCGCTGGTACATACCGCTGAAATGCGGCGGCGTCTCCAACTGGACCGATGAAAACCCCAGGCCCTTCTCCAGGTTTTCCATGAGGGGCGCGTAGATTTCGTAAGCGGCACGCGCCGAGAGGACAGGCAGGGTTCCCAGACGCAAGGTCTTGTCGGCAGCCGAGGCCAGCGGTTGAAACAGCATTGCCCCGATGATCATGCAAAACCGAATCAGGTGGCACACCTGGCGCATTATCACGCTCCCTTTTATACGCTTCCCTAGAGAGTCCATAATGGACCATAAAAACCAATTTCGCCAGTAAAATTGATTTTGTTATATAAGAATTTTCTTTGGGACGACAGGGCGGTATCAGGTTGACCGGTGCCTACACCCTTGAGAGGCAACTTGTTTTTCAGCGACGCCATTAAAGGTACGCCCGCCAGCACCCCTCAACTGGGCCGCCGCACAGGAAACCCGTCGTTCAAGCGCGATTCTTCGTTACGAGTGCGGATGCATCTATTACTTTGGTCAGATTGTTTTGCTCCGCCATGGAGCAGTTGTTCAATTTTTGAACAGACCGCCGGGCAGCATGCGCTGCAGTGTGCCGTCACGCTTGAGGGCATGTTTGAGTGCGCCGGCGACATGCAGGGCGATCAGGCCGGCCAGGCTCCAGACAAAAACCACGTGCGCCCATTTGAAGAGTCCATTAAGCGACTCGTCAGGCCAGCCGGTCTTCGGCAGTTCGATACCGAAGAACTTGATGGCGTAGGGCGTGAAGGACGAGGCGAGGTAGCCGGCCAGCGGCGCCAGGAACAGCATGGCGTAGAGCGCGTGGTGAACAGCCGTGGCCAGTCTGGCTTCCCAGCCACCGCTGATGGCGCGCGGCGCCGGATGGCCGCGGCGCCAGGCCAGGCGGGCAACGATCAGGAGCAGAGCAAGCAGGCCAAGCGACTTGTGCAGGCCATAGGCGGCGCTGCGTTCCGCCCCCTTGGGCAGATCGAGCATGGTCCAGCCCAGCCAGAGCAGCCAGACGATAACGACGGCCTGCGCCCAGTGCAGCGCGATGGCCGGCAGCGTGTAGCGTTGGGCGCTCATCGGATGCTGACGCCCCAGGGCAGTTCGCCGACGTCGATATCAGCCAGCCTCTTGTAGTTGCCCATAGCGATGACAGAGACCGTTGCGGAACGACCGTTGGCCACGTAAAGCTTGCTGCCATCCGGCGTGATCGCCATGTTCCACGGACGTTTGCCGACTTCGACGGTGGCCACGACGGTATTGCTCGCGACATCGATGGCCATCACCGACGGATCGCGTCCGTTGGAAACGAAGACGCGTTTGCCGTCCGGGTGCACCGCGATGCCTGCCGGGTATTGGCCGGCAGTGATTTCGGCGATGACACGACGCCCGGCGACATCAATGACGTAGACCTTGCCGGTCATTTCGCTGGCGACATAGGCGCGACTGCCGTCGGGCAGGAAGCCAATGCCGCGCGGCCGCTTGCCGACCGGGATACTCGCCACCTGCTGGCGCGCCGCGACATCGATGACATCGACCTGCTCGGCCTCTTCGGCGCTGACATAGAGCCAGCGGCCGTCGGGACTGAACACGGCATGCTCCGGGTTCTTGCCCTGCACCTTGATGCGCGCCAGTTCAACACCCTGCGGCGCGGCGAGCAGGACGACGCTGTTGTCGTCCTCGACCGCCACGGCGAGCAGCTTGCCGTCAGGCGACAGGCTGATGCCTTCCGGCGAATCGCCAACCCGCAGCGTAGCGATCTGCTTGCCGGCCACGGTATCGACGATCAGCACGCTGCCGCTCTTGCCATCGGTCAGGTAAAGCCGCCCTTCACCGGCCGCGATGCCGCGCGGGCGCTGGCCGACAGGAATGTCGCCAAGACGCCGTTCGGTCACCGTATCGATGATGCTGACGCTGGCCGATTTTTCGTTCGGCACGTAAGCCAGTGGCGCGGCCAGCCCGGCAGCGGAAAAGGCGCAGCTGAGGACGGCGAGGAGAAGTTTCGGCAGGCGCAGGTACATGGTCAGCTGGCCTGATGGGTAATGCCGTGGCGCTTGAAAATGTCGGCTATCGTGCCATCCGCCTTCAAGCCGGCGAGCGCGCCGCCAATGGCCTCGGCCAGCGCCTGATCCTCAACCTTGACGGCCATGCCGAGCGCCCAGCTATCGACCTTAAGTTCGGCAAATTTCGGGCTGTCGAGGACGACCTTGGCCTGCCCCTTGACCGCCGCTTCGAGCTCGGCACGCGGCGCCAGCACTGCTGCCACCTTGCCCTCGGCCATGCCCTGTGCCGCTTCGGCAACGCTCTTGAAGTGCACCACATTTTCGCGCAGGCGACCGTTCAGCACACCAAGCAGGAAGGAGTCCGCCAGCGAAGCAGTTTCGACACCGATTTTTTCACGCGTGAAGATTTCCAGCGCCACCGCTGCCGAGCCTGCCAGCGCCTTCGGCACACGTTCCGGATTGCGCGCCAGGGCCAGCGTTTCGACGTGGTAGGCGCCAAAGATGCGAACCTTGTCGTTGGCGCGCGCCAGGTACTCGTCAACTGGCACATGCATCATCACGTCAGATGGCTGGGTGCCGAGGTAATGGCCTTTCCAGACCATGTTGCGGAGGTCGTCGTTCATGTCCTCATCGGCGTTGTAACCGACGATTTCAGCCGTCAGGCCGAGCTTTGCGGCAATCGCCCTGGCAATGTCGGCGTCGATGCCCTTGCCGCCGGCCAGCGAATACGGCGGGAAATCGTTGTAAACCGCAACGCGCAGGCGACCGCGCTGACGGATCGTTTCGAAGCCATCGGCCATGGCCGGCAGGGCCACGGCCATGGGCAGGGCGGCGAGCGCCTGGAGCCAGAGGCGGCGATTATTCTTCATGGACGGTTTCCAGCCATGCCCGGATGGTCCACATGGCTTCCTGGCTCAGGATGCCTTCAAATGGCGGCATGTAAACCCGGCCGTCACGCACGGCGCCCTTGCGGATACGCTGCAGGAAAACTTCGTCGCCTTCATCGCCCAGCGGCAGGTAGCGCAGGTCCGGCGCAATGCCGCCGGAAATGCCGCCGAGACCGTGGCAGCGCGCGCAGTTCTGGTTATAGGCTGAATCTCCGATGCGAATGGCGGTCTTATCCTTGCGATAAGGATTGCTCGCCAGGAAATCAGGGCCGACGTTTTTCAGCCCGGTCGTATCGACGGCCTGCGGGACAACGTCACCATGGGCAAATGCCTGCTGGGCTGCCACGCTGATCAATACCGCGCCAAGGATGGCGCCAAAGTTTCGGACGGGATGTTTCACTATGTCTCCTTGTTTGAGGTCGGGTTGCTGCCTTTGTGACTAGGCATCTGCAAGCCCTGTGCCAGCTCCCTGGCCCTGGAGAAAGATCACACTGCCACCGGCCATTGCCGGAGACGGCGCGAAACGGTGGGATCCGCCTGTACATGGCACGGCATTTGCTCAAAGGTGTAGCGCACTGCTCGCCACATTGCTTATAAAAAGGGCAGGTGTTACGTTATGAAGCAATAAAACGATAAATAGACAGACAGAGGTTCCGGAGGAGAGATGGGACAAATTCAACTATTGGCCGAAATCCATGGCCAGCGCCTGCAACAGGCCAGACAACTGTTTTTTGAAGAAGGCACCGTCCCCGACGGCCTGATCGATCCGGTCATCCTCCGTTCGTGGGAACGCTGCCGGCGCTTCGGGCTGGGCGAAGGCAATTTCATCCCGGCCACCGACGCCATGGATCGCGTTGCCCTGAAAACGGAACAGGACCGCAACCGCTTCCTGCTCGCCCAGGGACGGCCGATCATGGAGCACGTCTTCGAGCAGATCCGCGAATCCGGCAGCATGGTCATCCTCGCCGACGCCAACGGCCTGCTCCTCGAAACAGTCGGCGATGCCGATTTCGTCGATCGCGCCGACCGTGTCGCGCTCTCGGCCGGCGCCTCGTGGGACGAAAACCAGCGCGGCACCAATGCCATTGGTACTGCCCTCACTGAAGAAGGCCCGGTCTCCATCCTCGGCGGCGAACATTTTCTCGAGCACAACGGTTTCCTGACCTGCTGCGCCAGCCCGATCTTCGGGCCGGACGGACGCCTGATCGGCGTTCTTGATATTTCCGGCGACTATCGCAGTTACCAGCGGCATACGCTCGGTCTCGTCCGCATGTCCTCGTCCATCGTCGAGCGCCGCCTCTTCGAGTCGGTACACGCCCGCGACATCCTGGTCTGCTTCCATAGCCGCGCCGATTACCTGGGCAGCCCGAAAGAAGGCGTCGCGGCCGTTTCGCTCGACGGTCAGGTCCTGGCCATGAACCGCAACGGCACCGACCTGCTCGGCATTCGCCAGGTTGACGCCGTTCGGCGCGACTTCTCGATGGTTTTCGAAAGCAACCTGTCAGCCCTCATCGACCGTCTGCGCCATACGCCGCAAGGCAGTTACGAGATCAATGTCAATGGCAAGTCGCTGCATGTCCAGCTCCGCGGCCAGCTGCCGCCGCTGACCGTGGCCGGCC
>CAIYYE010000152.1 GCA_903930395.1 uncultured beta proteobacterium | reverse complement strand
TTGACCGAGCGCGAGGCCATTTTCCAGATGACGATGGAGGCCGCCCTCGTCGGTATCTACATCCTGCAGGATCAGCGCTTCAGGTACGTCAATCCCTGTATGGCCCGCTGGTTCGGCTACTCGAGCGAGGAAATGGTCGGGCACAGGGGGCTGCTCGATGTCGTCGTTCCCGAAGATCACGCGCTTGTGCTTGGCGAAATGCAGGCAAGGGCCGGCGGCATGTCCGGTCAGCCGTGCGAGATTACCGCCGTGCGCAAGGACGGCTCGATGTTTGCGGCCATGCTCAGCGGCGCGCCATCGATGTTCGATGGGCGTCCGGCATCGGTCGGCACCCTGCTCGATATTTCGGCGCAGAAGGCGGCTGAACAGCGCGTTCGTGAACTGGCCGATTACGATGTCTTGACGGGCTTGCCTAACCGTCGCCTGCTGCGCGAACGTTTCGTCCAGCTGCTGGCAGCGGCTGAGCGCGAGCAGGGCGAAATCGCCGTGGTCTTTCTCGACCTCGACCATTTCAAGCGGGTCAACGACTCCCTCGGTCACAGCATCGGCGATGAACTTCTGTGCGAAGTGGCACGCCGCCTGGATGGCGCGGTGCGGCGCATCGATACGCTGGCCCGCCTGGGGGGCGACGAATTCATTTTTTCGATGCCGGGATTTCATTTGGCGGCCGCCGCCGAAGTGGCGCGGCGCCTGATCGATGTTTTCGCCCGCCCCTTCCAGGTGGCAGGTCACGAGCTGACGGTGACCCCCTCGCTCGGCATCAGCATTTACCCGCACGATGGGCTGGATCTCGAAACCCTGCTCAAGAATGCCGACACGGCGATGTACCGGGCCAAGGAAATCGGGCGGAACACATTTCAGTTCTACGCTGCCGAGATGAACACTGCGACACTCGATCGCCTGCTCATGGAAAGCAATCTGCGGCGGGCGCTGGCCCAGAACGAATTCATTCTTCACTACCAGCCGCTGGTTCATCTCGAGTCCGGCGTGGTGATCGGTGTCGAGGCTTTGATCCGCTGGCAGCACCCCGACCTCGGCATGATCATGCCGGACAGTTTCATCCATATTGCCGAAGAAACCGGGCTGATCAATCCGATCGGCGACTGGGTGCTGTGCGAAGCCTGCCGTCAGGCCAAGGCCTGGTTCGACGAGGGCTTGCCGCCCCTGGTCATGGCTGTCAATGTGGCGCCCGTCCAGTTTCGCCAGCCGGGTTTCGTCGAAATGGTTGCCGGCGCACTCGCCTCATCCGGCCTTGAAGCCGGCCTGCTTGAGCTTGAACTGACCGAACGCACCGTGATGCACGACGCCGACGTCAATCTGGGCATGCTCTCGGCGCTGCATCGCATGGGCGTCGAATTGTCGCTCGACGATTTCGGCACGGGTTATTCCTCGCTGGCTTATCTCAAGCGCTTTCCGGTCGGCAAGCTCAAGATCGACCGCTCCTTCGTCAATGACCTGGAAACCGACCCGGACGACTGGGCCATTGCCTCGACCATCGTCAGCATGGGACGCAGCCTGCGCATGACCGTCCTGGCCGAGGGTGTAGAAACTGGCGAACAGTTGGCGCAATTGCGTAAAATGGGCTGCGATATGGCGCAGGGCTATTACTTCAGTCGTCCGACATCGGCGGCGGCAATGGCAGAAATCCTCCGCTCGCAACCCTACAGGAACAGGTAAAAGGCATGGAAAATACGGTCATCAAGGTCGGCGGCATGAGCTGCCAGGGCTGCGTCAAAAACATTACCGGCGTGCTGAGTGGCATGGCGGGCGTGGCCGCTGCCGAGGTTTCGCTGGAGGCGGCAGAAGCCAGGGTGGCTTTCGATCCGCAGGTCGTGGCGCGTGCAGCGTTGGTCGATGCCATCGAGGATGCCGGCTTCGACGCCGAATAAAAATAATTGCAGTTTTTCGAGAGAACAGCCGTGCCCGAACAAAAAATCAGATTGACCCAGCTATCCCATGGCGGCGGCTGCGGATGCAAGATCGCGCCTGCCGTCTTGCAGCAAATTCTCGCCGGTGCTCCGTCGGGCATCATCCCGCCGCAATTGCTGGTCGGCACCGAGACCTGTGACGATGCGGCGGTGTATCAGATCAACGCGCAGCAGGCGATAGTCGCGACGACCGATTTCTTCATGCCCATCGTCGACGATCCCTACGATTTCGGGCGAATCGCCGCCACCAACGCCATTTCGGATGTGTACGCCATGGGCGGCACGCCGCTTTTTGCGCTGGCCATTGTCGGCATGCCGGTCAATACCCTGCCGCTGGAAACCATAGGCAAGATCCTCCAGGGTGGCGAAGCCGTCTGCCGCGCCGCCTGCATTCCGATTGCCGGCGGTCACACGATCGATTCAGTCGAGCCGATTTACGGTCTGGTCGCCATTGGCCTCGTCAATCCGGCGCATCTCAAACGCAACTCGGGGGCCAAGCCCGGCGACAAGCTGATTCTCGGCAAGCAGTTGGGTGTCGGTGTCTATAGCGCCGCGCTGAAAAAAGATCTGCTCCACGCCAGCGATTACGA
>CAIYYE010000151.1 GCA_903930395.1 uncultured beta proteobacterium | reverse complement strand
CTATCGGGCCTGCCATCGGGCACTCGATGACCTGGCCAGCCGGGTCGACGGTATCGCTGTCGTTGTCGGCCATCCGGATGAACATCAGGGTCGGTGCTACAACGCAGCCACGGTCATTGAAAATGGCCGGAAAATTGCGGTTTACCGCAAGATGCGCCTGCCGAACTACGAAGTTTTCGACGAAAAGCGCTATTTCGAGCCAGGCACCGAGGCCTGTGTCGTTACCCTGGGCGGTGTGCGTTGCGGCATCAACATCTGCGCCGACATCTGGGAAGAAGGCGCTGCCGAAGCGGCGCGTCAGGCCGGGGCTGAACTGCTGCTTGTTCTCAATGCCTCGCCCTGCCATCTTGAAAAGCATCAGCAACGGGTTCACGTCCTTGGTCAGCGCATAGCCGCCACAGGCATTCCCGCCATTTACTGCAATCTGGTCGGCGGTCAGGATGAACTGGTTTTCGATGGTGCTTCGTTTGCCCTCGATGCCGACAAAAAATGCTGCATGCGGCTGCCGCAATTCGAAGAGGCGCTGGGCATCGTCGATTTCGCTGCCGGCCGGCTGCAGTCCGAACAAATGGCCGACGAACTGTCGGTCGAGGCCGAAGCCTACCAGGCGCTGGTCCTCGGCGTCCGCGACTACATCGGGAAGACGGGTTTCAAGGGGGCGATCATCGGCCTCTCCGGTGGCATCGACTCAGCCCTGACGCTCTGCGTCGCGGTCGATGCGCTGGGTGCCGACAAGGTGCGGGCGGTCATGATGCCATCGCCCTACACGGCGCAGATGAGTCTCGACGACTCCCGCGAGATGATCCGCGTTCTCGGCGTGCGTTACGACGAAATCGCCATAGCGCCGGCCATGGACGTCTACGCTGCCATGCTGGCGCCGATGTTCGCCGGCCTGCCGGCTGACACGACCGAAGAGAACATCCAGGCGCGCATCCGCGGCAACATCCTGATGGCTCTCTCCAACAAGACTGGCGCGCTGGTCCTGACGACCGGCAACAAGTCTGAAATGGCGGTTGGCTACTGCACGCTGTATGGCGACATGGCTGGCGGTTTCGCGGTCATCAAGGATGTCTACAAGACCCTCGTCTATCGCCTGTCGCGCTACCGCAATACGCTCTGCCAGGGCGATCCGGTCATCCCCGAAAACATCATCGTCCGGCCGCCGTCGGCCGAACTCAAGCCCGATCAGACCGACCAGGATTCCCTGCCGCCCTACGAGGTGCTCGACGCCATCGTTCGCGCCTATATGGAAGAAGACCGCAGCCCGCGTGAAATCATCGCCGCCGGCTTGCCGGCCGATGCCGTGCGCCGTGTCGTGCGCCTGCTGCATATCGCCGAATACAAGCGCCGTCAGGCACCGATCGGCATTCGCATCACGCCGCGTGGCTTTGGCAAGGATTGGCGGTATCCTATTACCAATCGATATTCCGACGAATTTTAAGAACCTGTAGAGAGGAATCAGCCCATGAAAAAGATCGAAGCCGTCATCAAACCCTTCAAGCTCGATGAAGTGCGCGAGGCCCTGTCGGAAATCGGCATTGCCGGCCTGACCGTGACCGAGGTCAAGGGCTTCGGCCGCCAGAAGGGCCACACCGAGTTGTATCGTGGTGCCGAGTATGTCGTCGATTTCCTGCCCAAGATCAAGATCGAGATCGTCGTCAATACCGAACACGTCGATGCCGCCATCGAGGCCATCATCAAGGCAGCGCGTACCGGCAAGATCGGCGACGGCAAGATTTTCGTCATGCCGGTCGAGCAGGTTGTGCGTATCCGCACCGGTGAAACGAACGAAGCTGCGGTTTGATGGCTTCCGCCCCGAGGGGCAACCCGATTCGCGGGTAGATAGCAAAAGGGCAGCTTGGGGCTGCCCTTTGTTTTGGCCAAATCAACTCGCCAGGCCGTATCTCAGCTCAGCCAGAGTTTCTTCCAGCCCTCGTGGCCAAGGCGCTCCATCGTTTCGATGTTGCGTTCGAAAATGGCTTCCGCATCGGGAAAGGCAGCCACGGCCCGGTCGATGCTGCTTTCGCGGAGCAGATGCAGGGTCGGGTAGGGCGAGCGATTGGTGAAGTTGGCAATGTCGTCCGGGGCGCTACCGGCGAACTCGTATTGCGGATGCAGGCTGGCGATCTGGAAGACGCCATCGAAACCGAGATTGCGGATCAGCGCATCGACTTCGCCAAGGAAAAAATGAAAGTCGAGGAAGTCGGTCATCACGTGTGGATGGATGAGCAGCGTGGTGTCGAGTTCGTTTGGCGCGGTGTCCGCCAGATGCATCAGTTCGTGTTCCAGTTCGGCCAGGAGTTCGTCAGCCGTAATGGCGGCGCTCAAGGCATAGCGCACCTGTTTTTTGACAAAGACGCTCTTGGCGAAGGGGCACAGGTTGAGTCCGATTACCGCACGTTCCAGCCAGAGCTGTGTTCCGGCGATGATTTCGGCGCCGCTTGCGGCATCGGGGTAGGGCTTTAGCACGTTGATCATGGTTTTTGCAGCGGTGGCATGACGATTTTCGGCGCACTCGGTACTGGCTCCGGCTTCGGTATCGGCATCTGGGTCGGTAACTGGTGTTGTGGCTGGTGCGTGTGGGGGTGCTGTGGATAAGGCGCTACCGTGGGCGGAACATATACGTTCTGGGGCGCCGGGATGTTGTGGCATTCAGCTTCCATCCGGGCGCGCTGGCCGGCTTCGAGGGAAAGTGGCTCGATGCTGCGCAGACACTCCTCGGCACTCGTGTATTGGCGCTGCGGCATCGGGGCTGGCGGTGTTGGCGGACGACCGGCATTGCTGCGTTGCTGGGCGGCGGCTTCCTCGGCGCGCTGGCTGGCTTCCCGCTTCTCGACGTACTGGCGCATGCGATCGACCTCGTGCTCGGCCTGCCGGCGGGCGGTTTCGGAAACGCGTTCGTCGGGGCGCGAGGTGACGGTGCTGCTGCCGAGCGGGCAGGGCAGGTTCGATATTTCAGTATGGCCATTGGCCAGGCGGCACTTGTAGATATCCGCACCGGCAGGGTTGGACAGAAGAATCAGTGCGGCACAGGCGATGAAGATTTTTAGCATGACGTAATTATTCACCAAAATGCAGCCGGTGCATGGGTTCTCTGCTGGGCCTACGATGACAGCGGGTCTTGTTCTGCCTCGGCCTGTCGGGCCGCGAGGATCTGCTCTTCGGGGGCGCCTATGCGTTCGAGCAGATTGCTGTGGCCGATATGCAGCAGGGTTTCGATGGCGTGGTAGTCGTCCGGCAAGGCAGGATCGTTCCAGCCGTTGGCCGAGTGACGGGCAAGATCGACGGCGAGGATGACGTTCCTGACATTGCCGGTCTCGGCATCGTCCGGATTGAGCAGCGAACAGAGCAGCGGTGGCAGCCCCCAGTGAGTGATCAACTCGACGGCGATTTCGTCGAGCGGGGCGCCGAAGACTTCCTGCTGGATCTGTACGGTGCGTCGCCCCGTTTCATTGGCCAGGCGCTCCCTGGCGCGCACGGCGAGGTTCGGGGCGAGGCACCACATGAGCATTTCGACGAGATCGTGGAGGAGAGCCGCCATGGCGATTTCGTCGAAACTGACGTTCTGGCGGAACAAGGCCCAGTCCCTTGCCCAGGCGGATGCGGTGCGCGCCCTGGCGATGACCTTGAGCAGGCCGAGCATGCCCTTGGGGTAGCCCTTGAGCTGGTTCTCGACGATCGGTGCATCCTTGATGCTGTTATAGAAATTCTGCGTGCCTATCATCACCAGTGAGCGTTCGACCGTCGTGATGTCGGCCGACTGGCTGCTCGAACGGTGTGCCTGCATGTACTGAAAGACGCGTAGGGTCATCAGCGGGTCATGCTCGATGATGCTGGCCAGCTTGCGGGTATTGATCGTCTCTGCCGTCTCGCGCAGCTCTTCGAGCTGATGCAGCGTATGGCGCAGCACGGGCACTTCGATGGTCTTGAAGTGATCGATCCATGGGGCTGCTCCCGGGAAGGGAAAGTCGATCATCAAGGTCATGGCAGGGTGTCCTTTGGTCTCAGATCTGGAACAGCTGTTTAAGGAATTTCTCGATATAGGCCGGCCGCACCGGCTTGACGATGTAGCCGCGGGCGCCCAGGCCGGCGGCTCTTTCAACGATGCTGCGCGACGTGTCGCCGGTCACCATGACGACTGCGGTGGCCGGGCTGGCCTCGAGAATTCTGGGCAGGGCGTCGAGCCCGGAGAGGATGGGCATATCAACGTCAAGGAAGAGCACGGTCGGATGATGAGCCTGGGCGGCGCGGATGGCTTCCTCGCCATTGGCGACCTGGGCCAGGACATTGAGGCCGAGTTCGGTGACCAGGCCCTTGAGCAGCAGACGGATGGAGCCATTGTCGTCAACGATGACGGCAGTGTGTTTCTGGGGCGTCGGTCGCTCTGTCGCTTGATCCGTCGGCGGTTTGACAGCGGCAGGCGCCGGGGCGCTGCCGCGTGAGGCCTGACGGGTGGCGCAAACCTGCTGCAATTCGTCGATGACCTGCTTTTGTCCGAATGGTTTCTGCAGGAACCCGGCTGAGCCGGCATCGGCCGCCTTGGATTTGATATCGGCTTCTTCGGAGGCCGTTATGAAAAGAACGTCAATCTGTGGATAGGTCGAATTGATCTCGCGCAGGATTTCGAGGCCGTTGCGGCCTGGCAACTGATAATCGAGACAGACGATATCGGGAGACAGCTTGCGGACTGCCTCCATCACGCCTTTACCTTCCTCGAGCATGCCCACCACTTCGTAGCCCTGGCTGGAAAGCAGGACGTTGAGCAGGTTACGCATCGAGGCATTGTCGTCAACGATCAGAACGCGCATGGGGAGGTGTCCAGCAGTTTCATTGAGTCCCGAGTGGTATTGCTTTGGTCAATTCATTGTTAACGCTCATGTTAGCTGCGAATTCAGGGAAATGTGCAGGCAAAAATGAAAGAAGCCCCACCGGGGCTCCTTTTGCGGGGTTTTCAAGAAACCGAAATCAGAGAATCATCCCGGCGCCGACCGTGTTGTTGTTGCTTTCATCGATGATGATGAAAGCGCCGGTGCCCCGGTTTTCCAGGTAGGGGTCGGCGAACAGCGGCTGGGCCAGCTTGAAGGTGACTTGCGCGATGTCGTTCATGGCCAGTTTCTCGGCCGGGACTTTTTCCAGCGTGTTCACGTCGAGGCGGTGGTCGATGGCGGCCAGCTTGGCCTTCGAGTCGCGCGTCGTGTGGCGGATCAGATAGGTGCGGGCGCGATCCATCGGGGCTTCGGCCATCCAGCAGACGGTGGCTTCAATCTGCTTGACGGCGGCCGGGACTTCGCTCGACTTGACGATCATGTCACCACGCGAGGTATCAATTTCATCGGCGAGGAGGAGGGTGACCGATTGTTCGGTGACCGCTTCGGCAATATCGACGCCGCCGATCTGGATCGCCTTGACGGTGGAAGTCAGGCCATTCGGCAATACCGTGACGGCATCGCCGACCTTGAGGCTGCCGGCTTCGACGCGGCCCATGAAACCACGGTAGTCGTGCAGGTCCGGGTTGGCCGAATCCTGCGGCCGGCAGACGTACTGGACCGGGAAGCGGAATTTCTCGGTGTGTTCGGTGTGCGCGGCCGGCGCGGCTTCGAGCATGTCGAGCAGGGTCGGGCCTTTGTACCAGTCGAGCTTGTCGCCCCGGTCGACGATCATGTCGCCATTGAGGGCCGAAAGCGGAATGAAGCGGATGTCCTCGATACCGACCTTGGCGGCGAATTCGAGGTATTCGCCCTTGATGCGTTCGTAGGTTTCCTGCGAGTAATCGGCGAGGTCCATCTTGTTGATGGCGACGATCAGGTGCGGGATGCCGACCAGCGCCGCGAGCTTGGAGTGGCGGCGGGTTTGCGTCAGGACGCCCTTGCGCGCATCGATCAGGATGATGGCGAGATTGGCCGTCGAGGCGGCAGTCACCATGTTGCGGGTGTACTGCTCGTGGCCGGGCGCGTCGGCGATGATGTACTTGCGCGTGCCGGTCGAGAAATAGCGGTAGGCAACGTCGATGGTGATGCCCTGTTCGCGCTCGGCCTGCAGGCCGTCGGTGAGCAGCGACAGGTCGACGGCGCCGAGGCCGCGTTTTTCCGAGGTCTTGGCGATGGCCGACAGGGTGTCGGCGAGGATGGTTTTTGTGTCATAGAGCAGGCGACCGATCAGGGTGCTCTTGCCGTCATCGACACTGCCGCAGGTCAGGAAGCGGAGCAGGCCATGGTCTTCAACTTGATGGGCGCTCATTAGAAGTAACCCTCTTTCTTGCGTTGTTCCATCGAGGCGTCGCTGGTCTGGTCGTCCAGGCGGGTAGCGCCGCGCTCGGTGATGGTGGTGGTGGCGGTTTCGAGAACGATCTTGCTGACCGTGTCGGCATCCGACTCGACCGGGGCGGTGCAGGAAATGTCGCCGACCGTGCGGAAACGCACGAGCAGGTCGATGATTTCTTCACCGGCCTTCGGCAGGTTGGTCAGTTCGCCGGAGGCGAGTGGCACATTGACCGGCACGATGGAACCTTGGCGCATGACGACCGGGCGGGTGTGGGCAAAGTAGATCGAGGGCAGTTCCAGGCCTTCGCGCTCGATGTACTGCCAGACGTCCATTTCCGTCCAGTTCGAGATGGGGAAGGCGCGGATGTTCTCGCCCTTGTGGCTGCGCGCGTTGTACAGGCTCCACAGTTCCGGGCGCTGGTTCTTCGGGTCCCACTGGCCGAATTCGTCGCGGAAGCTGAAGATGCGTTCCTTGGCGCGGGCCTTTTCTTCATCGCGGCGGGCGCCGCCGATGCAGGCGTCGAAGCCGAATTCCTCGATGGCTTCGAGCAGGGTCACCGACTGGTGCTTGTTGCGCGATTCGCCTTCGTGCTTGAGAACGACCGTGCCGCGCGCCATCGAATCCTCGACCGAGCGGACAATCAGGCGCTCGCCCAGTTCGGCCGCGCG
>CAIYYE010000150.1 GCA_903930395.1 uncultured beta proteobacterium | reverse complement strand
TGGGTCGCCAACAAGTAAGGGACGTCAAGCACGCTGGCGCGCTTGGCGAAGCTCTTGCGGATGCGTTTCTTCTCGGTGAAGGAGTAAGTCATGGTAACTCCGTGAGGATGGAATCAAACGTTGAACCTGAGAAAACAGGCAAACGCAAACGAACCGTCCTCCCCCGGGGGGAAGAAGAAAGTATCGCTTGCGTT
The DNA here is from genome assembly GCA_903930395.1 of uncultured beta proteobacterium. Classification (GTDB taxonomy): domain Bacteria; phylum Pseudomonadota; class Gammaproteobacteria; order Burkholderiales; family Rhodocyclaceae; genus Azonexus. The sequence continues at coordinate 1,359 of CAIYYE010000150.1, read as the reverse complement.
TGCCGGCTGGCGTTATTCAAGTTCGTTTTAAGGATGTAGCTAACCTGTCATACAAAGCACAAAAGGGCTGGCGACAAAGCCGCCAGCCCGCTTGCGAAGCGTCGATTACTTGACTTCGACCTTGGCGCCTGCGTCTTCCAGTTGCTTCTTGAGAGCTTCTGCGTCAGCCTTGGAAACACCTTCCTTGACTGCCTTCGGAGCGCCATCAACCAGATCCTTGGCTTCCTTGAGGCCCAGGCCGGTAACGGCACGGACGACCTTGATGACTTCGACCTTCTTATCGCCAGCTGCGTTCAGCATGACGGTGAATTCGGTCTGCTCTTCGACCACAGCGGCAGCACCGGCCGGGCCGGCGACGGCGACGGCAGCGGCGGAAACGCCAAACTTCTCTTCGAATGCCTTGACCAGGTCATTCAGTTCCATAACGGTCAGGGAGCCTACGGCTTCCAGGATGTCTTCTTTGCTAATTGCCATTTCAATAAACTCCTAAATCAGTTCGTATGCGGTAGGGATCAAGCGGCAGCTTCTTCGCGTTGCTTGGCCAGCGCAGCCAGGCAGCCGGCAAAACCGGACACCGGAGCCTGCATGACGCCGAGCAGCCGGGCAAGCAGCTCTTCGCGGCTCGGGATGGAGGCAAGCGCCTGCAGCCCAGCCTTGTCAAGCACGTTGCCGGCGAAGACGCCAGCCTTGAGCACAAGCTTGTCGTTGGTCTTGGCGAAATCGTTGAGGACTTTGGCTGCTGCCACGGGATCGCCGGAAATGCTGTAGATCAGCGGCCCGACCATCTGGTCGGACAAACCGGCGAACGGCGTGTCAGCGACTGCGCGACGCACCAAGGTGTTCTTCAGCACGCGCAGATAGACGCCCGACTCGCGCGCCTTCCTGCGCAACACCGTCATGTGGCTGACGGCGATGCCGCGGTACTCGGCGATCGCGATGGTCTGGGCATCGGCCACTTGTGCCGACACTTCAGCAACAACCGCTTTTTTTTCGTTCAGATTGAGACCCACGGGGCCTTCCTCCTTTCCAGTCATAACACGGCGGGGAAATCCCGCCGCACCTACGGCGACCTGAACCGGAAGCACCGCCTGCCGTTGCCGGCCGGCGGAAAATCCTGTTCTGGGACACCGTCTGCGCAGGTCGCTTTCGCCATTAAGTCCTGTTGCCAGAACGCCTGCGGTCTTTGACGATCCACTGGTTGCCACCGGAGCGGCCACCAGCGGCCCAAAGTACTTTTGTTAGCCAGCCAGCGTGGCCTGATCGACGCGAATGCCAGGACCCATGGTGGCTGCAACCGCCACCTTGCGCAGGTACTGGCCCTTGGAAGTAGCCGGCTTGGCCTTGTTCAGCGCGTCGATC
>CAIYYE010000149.1 GCA_903930395.1 uncultured beta proteobacterium | reverse complement strand
GGTATCACCGCGCTGCAGATGGACATCAAGATCCAGGGCATCACCAAGGAAATCATGCAGGTCGCACTGGCCCAGGCCAAGGATGCCCGCATCCACATCCTGAACCTGATGCAGGAATCGGCAGCCGGCCCGCGTGAAGAAATGTCGGCCTACGCGCCGCGTCTCTACACCTTCAAGATCAACCCGGAAAAGATCCGTGACGTCATCGGCAAGGGCGGTGCTGTTATCCGCGCCCTGACCGAAGAAACCGGCACCACGATCGACATCCAGGACGACGGCACCATCACCATCGCCTCGAGCAGCGGTGAAGCCGCCGCCGCCGCCCGTGCCCGCATCGATGCGATCACGGCAGAAGTCGAAATCGGCAAGATCTACGAAGGTACGGTCCTGAAGATTCTTGATTTCGGCGCGATTGTTTCCGTGCTGCCGGGCAAGGATGGTCTGCTGCACATCTCCCAGATCGCCCAGGAACGCGTCAACAAGGTCGAAGACTACGTCAAGGAAGGCCAGATCGTTCGCGTCAAGGTTCTCGAGACCGACGACCGTGGTCGCGTCAAGCTGTCGATGAAGGCTGCCGCCTCGGAAGAGGGTACGGCAGCGGCTCAGCCGATCGCTGGCGAAGGCGCAGCACAGGCCCCGCAGCAATAAGTTTCAGCCTCGTCTGAACGCACAAAGGGCGCCTTGCGGCGCCCTTTGTTTTTGGGTCTTGCTGTCGGCTGGCACTTGCCAATCCGCCGGGCGAATTACTTCGCCATCTGCTTTTCCTTGAGCTCGTCGAGCGTCTTGCAATCGATGCACAGCGTCGCCGTCGGGCGGGCTTCCAGGCGCTTGATGCCGATCTCGACCCCGCACTTGTTGCAGAAGCCGTAATCGCCACTTTCGATGCTCGCCAGCGTCTCGTCGATCTTCTTGATCAGCTTGCGCTCGCGGTCGCGGTTGCGCAATTCGATGGCCATGTCGGTTTCCTGGCTGGCCCGGTCGTTCGGATCGGCAAACACCGTCGCCTCGTCCTGCATGGTGTGAACCGTGCGGTCGATATCCTCACCCAACTCCTTTTTGAGTGTCTCGAGAATCTTGCGGAAATGCGTCAGTTGCTTCGCGCTCATGTAATCCTCGCCGGCTTTCGGCTGGTACGGAGCGAAGTGTTTGTGGAGCAGTTCTTCTGCCATGTTCTTGTGCGCCTGGTGACGTAAAAAAGCGATTAAATATCACGAAGACGGCCGGTGGGCAAGGATTCTTTATTGCACAAAGATAGGCTCTTGATCTGGTGCGGTTTTCCGTAGGGTGATAGAATGCCGTTCCTCGTGTCGGGGCGTAGCGCAGCCTGGTAGCGCATCTGCTTTGGGAGCAGAGGGTCGTGAGTTCGAATCCCACCGCCCCGACCAATTTTCTTGATTCACCCTCAAGTGCCCGTAGCTCAACTGGATAGAGCAGCTGCCTTCTAAGCAGCAGGTCGGGGGTTCGAGTCCCTCCGGGCACACCAATAAAATCAATGGCTCATCAACGTCATTGATTGGCAATAGCTTCTGGTGCTACTTCGGGGCTGCTAAACGGTCAGGGCTATACCCAGCTGAATCACTATGAAGCATATGCGTCAGCCGTTATCTGCAAACTATGCGGCCTTTCGCTCCATCAGTTCCTCGCGGATGACCTTCCTGATCGTCGCTTCGATATCAGCCTGCAGAAGAGATGTCTTCAGTGCCTCGTTAATCAGCGTCTGATAGCCACGCTCACCGGCCATTTCCTTGAATCGCTCCACCAGGGCGGCGTCAAGGTAAAGGGTTACGCGCTTCTTCGGCTGTACTACCCGACCCTCGACTCGCTTGCGCAGCACCAATTTCCCAGTGTCGATGTCGCTCTGGGTGATGAAGGTATCTTCCTCAACAGTTGCTGTAATAGATTTCTTGCTCATCTCGCTCTGCCCTCCGCATTGAGATCACCCGGATTTCATCGTCAGTCTCGGCGGTGGTAATGACCACCACATCCCCGCGCAACACGCCTAGCGTAATGAATCGCTGCTCATCGTAGTCAAAGCGGCGATCCTCGAAAGTCACGATCAGGTTGCTCTCGATAACTTGAGGGGCATCCTCGAAGTCGTAGCCGTGCTTTTTCAGATTGGCGGCTCGCTTCTTTGGATCGTGTGTGTAGCGCATAAGTTTAGTGTATGTATAATTGTGCGCATGTCAAGTTTCCTCGCCATTCTTGAGTGGAAACAGGGGAAAGGGTCTTGGCTCGGGAAGTGCACTGCGAAATGGACCCCGCACTTCAAGTGCGGTGGGTTGTTAGTGATTTATTGCTGTTGGGATGGCGACCCGGCAGAAGACTTCCACCGACCTCTCAGGTCTGCTTCAAAACTATCCGCCCAAGTCGTGGTGACGGGGCGGTGATGGACGCGTCGAAGGGGTGGATTTCCTTCTTGAAGACTTGCAGGATGCGTCCGACGTAAGCGCGGGTTTCCGGGTAGGGCGGTATGCCGGTGTAGCGGTCGACTGCGCCTTCGCCTGCATTGTAGGCGGCTGCGGCCAGCGTCACGTTGCCTTCAAAATAGGCAAGCAGCCAGCGCAGGTAGGCTAGGCCGCCGCGCACGTTCTGCTCCGGGTCGAGCGGCTTGCGCACATTGAAACGTTCTGCCGTTTCCGGAATCAACTGCATCAAACCCTGCGCATTTTTCGGTGAAACGGCCTGCGGATTAAAGGCCGACTCGGTCCCGGCAATGGCCAGCGCCAGACGCGGGTAAATCCCGTATTCCGGCGCCAGGCGGGTAATTAGCGCGACAACTTTCTGACGGCTGGCCGGGGTGTTGGCGACAATATCCTTGCCCTCGGTATCAAACAGGCATTCCGGCGTCGGGCCCTGATGGCGGCCGACCAGCCGGAGCATGCGCTCGGCCTGGGGATGACCCTGTTGGGCAGCCATCCCGAAAAAATACGCCGCCATGTTGTCGTCGCGGGGGAGGCCGACGCCGTTGGCGTAGATCCAGCCCAGCCGGAACTGCGCCTTTTCGTCACCCTGGTCCGCCGCCTGACAATAAAGCTTCACAGCCTGCGCCGTATTCCTCGATGTGCCCGAGCCCTGTTCCAACCTGGCCGCTTCAGCCCGCAGCGACTCAGCCGATTTTTCAGCAGCGGGCGCGGCCTGAGCGAAGGCGCAACCACCCAGGCTGACAATCAGCAGGAACCGGGCAATCAGCGTCGAATTGAAGGCAGGGAGCATGTTTCCGGGAAAAGTTGTGGCGAATTGTCTTGGGTCTATCCAAGGCGGGCGCCTGTCGTTTCTGGCGTTCTCGGCAAATTACTCGGTGAATTTGATATATCACGCCCGAGTATTGCCGAATGCTAATAGAAACAACTCATTACGTGCTGTGAATTACTTCACATTCTTATTGCAGTAGCCAATCACATAATTGATCCATACACAGAACGCGCGCGTTTTTTGCGTTTGTTGTGAATTGAAAAAGGCTACGGCCAGTACCTGCCCAGCCTGCTGAAAGAAAAAGTTTACTAATGAGTGCGAAGAACATCCTGTGCGACCTGCATTACCAACAGCCCTTTGGGCTTTCCGGGTCATAACGATGAAGTATTCGACTGATACCTTCCAAAGCGGGATGCAAAGTGTCTTGTCCCGCAATGAGAAAACCCTTCGCAGCATAAAAAGCAGCGCAGGTTTGACATGGGAGTGGGCAATCAAATGAACATGGGCTCAGAGGATCGTGACCAACTGCTGGACGTCATTCAAAAATCGATGGCGATCAGAAAGCACATCGATTTCTTCCTGTGGCTGCAGCAGGAAGTCCGTTATTTTCTGCCGCACGACGTGCTTATCGCGGCCTGGGGAGACTTTGCCCGCGGGCCGATTTCCTACGACATTGCCTCGTCCATCCCCGGCATCCGGACGCAGACCATCATCGATGGCAGCTATATCGATCCGCTCATAACCGGGCTCTACGAAAAGTGGATCGGCTACGGTCAGCAAGGCTATGAACTTCGCAATGTCGATGTTTTCAGTATGCCCGGCGGCCAGTCGCTACTGCAATCCAGCATCGGCGAGCTGGCCAGCATGCGCTCCGTCGTCGTGCATGGCATCCACGACCGGCGCAGCAACGATGACTGCCTCTTCGTCTTCCTCGATCAAAGCCCCGCGGTCCAGCTCGATCAAACCGTACTTGGCCTGCTCCTGCCGCACATCGACGCCGCCCTGCGCCGCGTCGAGTCCCTGCAGCCCAGCGAGCCGCCGCCACTGCCGGCGCCGGTGATCAGCATCAGCAAACATGTGGCCAATGACATCAGCTTCCGGGAAGAAGAAATCATGACCTGGGTCGGCCAGGGAAAATCCAATGAAGAAATTGGCATGATCCTCGGCATCAGCCCCAACACCGTCAAAAATCACCTGAAAAAAATCTTCCAGAAACTCAATGTCAGCACCCGTGCCCAGGCCGTCGCCAAATACATGGCCTACGAGCAAGCCGCCTGATCAAACACAGGGTCCGCGAAATAGCAGGTATCCCGCGCATGACACTGTCCAAAATGCCACTGACAGGTAAAAATGCTTATTAATTAATGCTATAATCCAAGGCTAACGAGCCAAACGACGGCCTGATCAGGCAATTGAACCGAAAGTCGTTTGCAAACAGCATCAAGAACATGAAACAAATTTCAGGGATGGTCCCATGAGCTACTCCGGATTCGTAAAAACACTCGCTGCGGCGGCTATCGCTGGCGTGCTTTCCACATCGGCTGGCGCCGTCACCTTGACGTCTTCGCAAGCTATTGGCGGGACTGTCGGTTTTTCGAACTCAGGCTCGGTCTCGAGCACGACCCAGATAAATGCAAACGGCACCTACAATCTGAATTACGACACCAGCCTTTTGAACGGTATTTTTACACCCAAATTGTTTGAAATCAGCCTTGGCTCATGGAGCAAGAACGCGACCTTCAGCCTGATCGACACCAATCCCGAGAGTCGTACCGTCGAATACTGGCTGTTTGAAGACAACAATGCGGCAAATGGTCAATACAGCCTGACGAATCCTGCCAGCTACGTCTATGGCAAAGCCAAAGATGTCGCAGGCTCCGTTTCCATTGCCTCTCTGAGCAATATCGTGCTCGGCGCTGGCAAAGACTACATTCTTGCCGTCTTCTCTGTATTCCCGCTTGCCGCAAACAGAGAAGTCAAAACGCAAATCTCTGCGGTTCCGGTACCTGCCGCCATCTGGTTGTTTGGTTCTGCGCTGCTCGGTTTTATGGGTTTTTCCAGCCGCCGCAAGCGCTAAGCCGGCGCTTCGCTTCGCCAAAGGAAAAGGGGGCTTCGGGCTCCCTTTTTTGTCTGTATTTACGCTTATCAAAGCCAGGGGCCGAGCCTGGCTCGATTTTGCGCCGGGGCTGTGACTGCGGTG
>CAIYYE010000148.1 GCA_903930395.1 uncultured beta proteobacterium | reverse complement strand
TTTTCGCTACGCCACCCAGACGCTCTACGCCACGGCCCTGAAAGCCGGCATCCGCATCTTCGAGTACGAAAAGAGTTTCATGCACGCCAAGGTCGCCGTCATCGACGGGCAGTGGGCCACCGTCGGCTCGTCGAATATCGACCCCTTCAGCCTGCTGCTGGCCAAGGAAGCCAATCTCGTCGTGCGCGACCCGGCGTTTGCCGGCGATCTGGAAAACAGCCTCAGGCAGGCCATGGCTGATGGCGGCCGCGAGCTGCTGGCCGACGAGTTGTCCCGCCAGCCGCTGCATTCGCGCCTGCTGCGCTGGCTGGCCTACGGCCTGGTCCGCGCCATGGTTGGCATCGCCGGCTACAGCGAGCGCCACTGGAACCCCTCGGAAACTACGCCTGAGGAATGATAATGGCCGGACGGCGCGGAATAGCCGCGAACGACCAGTTTTCCCGCGCCCAGCCCCAGACCTCGGCGACTGTCGCCCGCCCCAGATCGGCCGGCACAGCCTGACCGAGAAAACCCAGCGCCCGCACCAACTCAGCCGCCGCACTATCACTGGCCAAAGCACGGGCCAGCGTCTGCTTCGACAACTTCTCACCCACCGCATTGGTTGCCACTGGCAAATGGGCATAGCCCGGCGTGGCAAAACCCAGACACTGCTGCAGCCAGATCTGGCGCGGCGTCGAGGCAAGCAGGTCGGCACCGCGCACGACCTGCAAAATGCCCTGAAAATCGTCATCAACGACCACCGCCAGCTGATAGGCGAACAAGCCATCGGCGCGGCGCAGGACAAAATCGCCGACATCGCTTTCGAGATGCTGGACCACCCGCCCCTGCACACGATCATCGAAAGCAATCGCCTCGTCGTCGACCCGCAGGCGCCAGGCCCGCGCCTCCCGCCCATCAGGCAAGCCGGCGCGGCAAGTCCCGGCATAGGCCAGGCCGCCATCAACCGCCGGCCGCGTCGCCGAATCGGCAATTTCCTTGCGCGAGCAAGCGCAGCCGTAAGCCAGACCGGCCCGCCGCAAGCGCTCAAGCGCCTCGGCGTACGCCTCGAAACGGCTGCTCTGGTAAAGCACCGCCCCATCCCATTCGAAACCGAAATCGCCCAGCGTCTGCAGGATGGCATCCGCAGCCCCCGGCACATTGCGCGCCGTATCGACATCCTCCATACGCACCAGCCACTCCCCGCCCTGCGTCCGGGCATCGAGATAGCTGCCGACGGCAGCGATGAGCGAGCCGAAATGCAGCGGGCCGGTCGGCGATGGGGCGAAACGACCACGGTAAGTATTGTTTGACACCATTTCACGGAGGATGGGGAAAAATCTGAAACAGGACTATATCAAGTCACATCGATGGCTAACGGAGCTTAACGCTACAGCCCGAAACGGATTTTGTTTGCAGAGTGAATCTTCGGCCACTCCGGCTTGTCCCAAACAGGCCACTCCGGCAAAACGATACCCCCGATACGCCAGAGCACCCATGGAACACAATATTTCACTGATCACCACGCTGGCTGCCGGTTTTGGAATTGCCCTGATTCTTGGTTTTGCCGCCGAACGCATGAAGGTGCCCGCACTGGTCGGCTATCTCGCCGCCGGCATCCTGATTGGTCCGACCACACCGGGCTTTGTCGCCGACATGCACATTGCCGCCCAGTTGTCCGAAATTGGCGTCATGTTGCTCATGTTTGGCGTCGGTTTACATTTCTCTCTGGACGACCTGATGGCCGTCAAGCGCATCGCCATCCCCGGTGCCGTTGTTCAAATGGTTTGCGCCACACTGCTCGGCATGGCCGTCGCATGGGGATGGGGTTGGACGTGGGGTCACGGCCTGCTCCTCGGGCTGTCTCTTTCCTGCGCCAGTACGGTGGTGCTGCTCAAGGCGCTTGAGGCTCGCGGCTTGCTGGACAGCATGAATGGCAGGATTGCGGTGGGCTGGCTGGTGGTCGAAGATCTGGCAACGGTGCTGGTGCTTGTGCTTTTGCCGCCGCTGGCCGGCGTTCTCGGCGGCGAGGCCCAGCATGCCGGTGGCCCCCAGGAAATTTGGCTGGCGATTGCCAGGACCCTTCTTGAGGTGTGCGCCTTCATCGGCCTGATGATGATCGTCGGGCGCAAGCTGATCCCTTGGCTGCTGTGGCACATCGCGGCTACCGGTTCGCGGGAACTGTTCACACTGTCGATCGTTGCGGCGGCCATCGGCATCGCCTTCGGCGCGGCCCAGTTGTTCAGTGTGTCGTTTGCGCTGGGCGCCTTCTTTGCCGGCATGGTGATGCGCGAATCCGAATTCAGTCATCGTGCAGCCGAAGAGTCACTACCCCTGCGCGATGCATTCTCTGTGCTGTTCTTCGTCTCCGTAGGCATGCTTTTTCAGCCATCGATCCTGATCGATAAGCCGATGCAGGTTCTCGCCATTGTGGCCATCATCATGATCGGCAAATCGCTTGCCGCGATGGCCTTGGTCCTCGCCCTCAGATATCCGTTAAACACCGCCCTGACCGTCGCGGCAAGCCTCGCCCAGATCGGCGAATTTTCGTTCATTCTGGCCGGACTGGGCCAGGCCTTAGGCTTGATGACGAACGAGGGAATGAGCCTGATCCTGGCCGGGGCATTGTTCTCGATTGCCCTCAACCCGCTCATGTTCTCGGCCATTGAGCCGCTGCGACGATGGGTCCTGGAGAAGTCCGCAGTCGCCCGCGAACTTGAACGGCGCGGCGATCCGCTGGCCGAATTGCCCGTAAGCACCGAGCGCAGGTATCTTGAAAAGCAGGTGGTTCTGGTCGGCTATGGCCGGGTGGGACAGCGGATTGCCGACGCTCTGGATTGCCAGGGCATTCCCTATGTGGTCGCCGATCAAAACCGGGAGCTGGTTGAAAGCCTGCGCAACAAGGGTGTCGCCGCCGTCTCGGGAGACGCGGCCGAACCTTCGGTGCTGATCCAGGCGCATATCGCCGACGCCGCCATGCTGATCATCGCCAGCCCCGATCCAATCAATGTTTACCAGATGGTCGAAACCGCAATAAAGCTCAATCCGGACATTGAAATCGTCCTGCGAACCCACGGCGAAACCGAGTCGGAGAAGCTGCGAAAGGACAATCTGGGCACTGTCTTTTATGGCGAGGAAGAACTGGCCAAGGGGATGAGCACGCATGTGCTGGAACGTTTCTCCCGCGCGGCCGGGAAGACGTGATGCACAATGATCCGGCAAAACTTTCATGGATAACCAGAGCTGCTGATTCCCTCTGATGTTTCACATACCCTGCCGGTATTGAGCGCCGCAGAAATTTGTATTGGACGGCCACTCCCTGCCGCCAGCATAGTGTGCCATTTTGCCCAATGCTGCCCGCGAGATCTCAGCCAGCGGCTACCGGAGTCGTTTTGTCATGAAAATCCCCTGCAACCAATTCAAGATCGACCTGCGCCAGGGCGAAACCCTGCTCGGGCTGTGGCTCGGCCTGAGCGAAACCTTCAGCGCCGAAATCTGCGCCGGTGCCGGGTTCGACTGGCTGCTCATTGATGGCGAACATGGCCCGAACGATCTGCGCAGCATCCTTGCCCAGTTACAGGCGATCGAACCCTATCCCTCGCATGCCATCGTCCGCCCGCCGCAGGGCGACCATGTGCTGATCAAGCAATTGCTCGAAACCG
>CAIYYE010000147.1 GCA_903930395.1 uncultured beta proteobacterium | reverse complement strand
GCCGAAAAATGCTCGCGGATGAAGGTTCCAAGCGACTGCTGACGTGGCCAATCGTCAGCGGCGGCGCCGACCAGACCCATGAAATCATCGTTCAAGATCGTCAGGGCACCTTCGTTGACGGTGCGCAAGACAAAATGCCGGTCGAAAACCAGAACGCCGGTCGACAGATTGGCCAGGATGGATTCGAGATAGCCGCGGGCCGATTCCAGTTCAGCCCGGTGGCGTTCGGTTTCACGCCGGGCATCATCGAGCTGGCGCGTCATCCGGTTGAAGGATTGGGTCAGGACGCCCAGTTCATCACCGCTATAGATGGCCTGACGCGGCGAAAAGTCGCCCTGCGCCACGGCCTGTGTGCCTTCAGCCAGAATGTAGAGTGGCGCCGCCAGCCGGCGGGCCATGACATAGGCCAGGGCAAAGGCACCAAACAGCGCGACGAGCACGGTCAGCGTCAGGGTCAGGGCGTAGATGCGGGTCAGCCCCTCGCGCGCCAGCTGCAATTCCTGGTAATCGCGATAAACCCCCTGCACCGCGTCGGCATCATGGGCCAGGCCGGCCGGCACGGGCTGGGTCAGTTGCAGGATGCGCGGCTCTTCAAACATGCCGCGCGCACTGACCGGCACCAGCACGCGCAGGTAGAGCTTGCCGCCATCGCCTTCGATGGTACTCACCAGTTGCGCGCTGCGCGCCTGCTTCAACTGGGTCTGGCTGGGCAGATCGGGAAGCAGGCTGGACATCTCGGTGGTGGCGCTCGACAACAATTGGCCGCCCACAGAGAAGAGCGCTGCCGACTGGACGCCCTTTTCCTCGCGCAGGCGCAACAGCGCCGAGCGGCGCGAAGACTCCTGGATATCCGTCAATTCGACGGCCATGTGACGCGCCTTGTCGCCGAGATCGAGCAACAGCGAATCGAGCGCTGAACGCCCCAGTTGCAGGCCGGATTCAAGCGCCTTCTCGACACGTACGTCGAACCAGCTCTCAATCGAGCGGGTGACGAACTGGACCGACACCCCATAAACCAGCGCCCCGGGCAGCACGGCAATTACCCCGAACATGAGCATCAGGCGCAGCTTGAGCCGAGCGCCGAAAACCTGGGCCTGATAGTCGCGCCACAGGGTGCGAAGCTGCCAGCCGACCAAGCCGAGCATGCCGAGCGCCAGAATGATGTTGAGGGCGATGAGCAGCGGATAGTTACGGGAAAACAACACCGTGTCGGCTGCCGTGGACATCAGCAGGAGGAACCACAGGATACCGCCTATGGCTGCCGCGAAAGCCCCGCCGGCGGCAAGGATGCGCTTCACTTGGCCTCCGCCGGCGGCAGCGTGACGGCCCATGTTTTCCAGTCGGAACCAAGACTCCAGTCCTTGTTGCCGAGTGCGGATATCTGGAAGGGCCGCGGCAACTGCGTGACATCGAGCCGCATGCGCAGCGAGGCTTCGTAGGCATCGCCGGGGCGGACCGCCTTTTCGTTCTTGTCGACAACCGTCCAGTTGCGCAGCCGGGACAGCACTTGCGTGGCTTCAGACAGGCTAGGAAAGGACTGATGCAGGCCACCCGTCGATAGCCGGTATTGCCGGGTCAGGGCGTGATAGGAAAGGCGATAGGTCTGGCTACGGCTGGCCAGCTTTTCATCCAGCCAGTACCAGCGCGCCCTGGTCAGCTCGAAATCGGCGACAAAATAAAGGACAACGCCCCGGGTCACCGCTTCTTCAAGACGCGGATTCAGTTCGAGCCGGAAATCGGCGGACAGGACGTAGCCATCGTCCCCGGCTGAAATTTGCGGATTGCTGATATCGATTTCTGCGGTCCACGCCAAAACGGGCACGAAAACCAGCAGCGCCAGCCATCGGCGCAGTTGGTCAAGCACGCTTTTCGAGAAGACAGTAGAAAAATCCATCGTGTTCAGCGTTTGGCAGTAGCTGTTCTTCATGACAACGGTGAGCCTGCGGCTGGCGCGCCAGGAAGCGGCCAATCTGCTCGCCGTTCTCGGCGGGGAAAACCGAACAGGTGACATAGAGCAGTTTACCGCCCGGCCTGACGACCTGCCACAAGGCGTCAAGTATGCGCGCCTGCGCCCCGGAAAAACTGGCGATATCGGCCTCGCGCCGCAGCCACTTGGCATCCGGGTTGCGACGCACGACACCGCTAGCCGTACAAGGCACGTCGGCGAGAACCGCATCGAAGGGCCGGCCGTCCCACCAGGTGGCCGGCTTGGCGCAGTCGGCATCCTGAATCTCGGCACTCAGGCCGAGACGCGACAGGGTTTCCGCAATGCGCCGGCAGCGTGAAGGCTTGAGATCAAGGGCCAGCAAATCGATTTCGGCGCGTTCAAGCAGGTGTGCAGTTTTGCCGCCGGGCGCCGCGCAGGCATCGAGTACACGACTGCCCGGCGCCGGGTCGAGCAGCGCGGCGGCGAGCTGCGCCCCGGGATCCTGCACCGAGACCAGACCATCGGCAAAGCCCGGCAAGGCATCGACGGGTACCGGCTTGTCGAGGGCCAGCCCGCATTCGCCAGTCGGCCGGGCAGCGATGCCGGCAGCCGCCAGCTTCATGATGTAGTCGTCCCGCG
>CAIYYE010000146.1 GCA_903930395.1 uncultured beta proteobacterium | reverse complement strand
CTCGTCGAACTGGGTCGTCGCGGCATGGTGGGTGGTCAGGAAGACATGATTGAAGACACCGCCATGAGCATGGCACGTGAACGGGGACTGCTGAAATGAGCCTGAATCAACAAACCATCGCCCAGCTCGCCGAGCTGCTCGAAAACGCCGAACTGCAGGCGCACGACGTCGTCAAGATCACCGATGCCCATCCCGAGATGGACTGGGATGACGCCTACGCCATCCAGGCCGAAATCCTGCGTCGCAAGCTGGCCCGTGGCAACAAGGTGGTCGGCCTCAAGGCTGGCCTGACCTCGCATGCCAAGATGAAGCAGATGGGTGTTGAAACCCCGTGTTTCGGTTTCCTCGTCGATTACTTCAGCGTTGCCGATGGCGGCGAGATCAAGATTGACCAGCTGATTCACCCCAAGGTCGAGCCGGAAATCGTTTTCGTGCTGAAGAAGGCCCTCAAAGGCCCCGGCTGCCATATCGGCGCCGTGCTGGCCGCGACCGATTTCATCATGCCGGGCATCGAAATCATCGATTCGCGCTACCGCGATTTCAAGTTCGATCTCAAGAGCGTCATTGCCGACAACTGTTCGTCCTCGCGCTTCGTGCTCGGCGGCCAGATGACCCCGGTTGCCGGTCTCGACCTGCGCACCCTGGGCGTCGTCATGGAAAAGAACGGTGAGCCGGTTGCCATCGGTGCCGGCGCGGCCGTGCTCGGCCATCCGGCAGCAGCGATTGCCATGCTGGCCAACCATCTCGGCGCCCGCGGCGAAGAGATTCCGGCCGGCACGATGATCCTTTCCGGTGGCGTCACCGAGGCCGTGGCGGTCAAGGCCGGTGACCACGTCAATCTGCGTATCCAGTCGCTGGGCGGCGTCAGCTGCCGTTTCATTTAAGCCCAAGGAGAGACCATGCCGTTCGCTCAAATTTACATGGTTGAAGGTCGCACCGACGAACAGAAAAAAGCCGTCATCGAGAAGGTGACGGCGGCTCTGGTCGAAGCCGTTGGCGCGCCCATCGAGAACGTCCGCGTCTGGATTCACGATGTGCCCAAGGCCCAGTGGGGTATTGCCGGCAAGACGGCGAAGGATCTGGGGCGCTGAAAACTCCCCGTATTTGATGCATTGAAGTCGGCATTTTCAATGCGGGGAAATTCATACCTATACAGTATTAAGTATCGCGTTAATTGGTATTGGACGGTATAGGTAAGGGCAATGCATAGTCTGAATGGGCCGAAGATTCATCAGGCTTCTTGAACGAAAAATGACGGAAACAAGTGCCGCCAAAAGGCACGGATAACTGGAGGATTGGATGGACTGGGTGAAAAAATCATGGCTGCCTTTGGGCGCCAGCATTGCCTGCGGGGCGCTGACTGCCTGCTCGCAAGGCCCGGACATGTCCGGGATAGCGGCCGAGCGCCTGCGCTCGGTGCAGCGCTATGACATCAGCCAGGCGATGGCGAGCAATGGCAAGGTCATTGTTGCCGGTACGCAAAGTGGCGCCGTGCTGAGCTCGGAAGATCAGGGCAAGACCTGGAAGCGGACGACGCTGGGCAATACGTCGCTGGTCGACATGACCGTCTGTGGCGATCAGGGTTTTGTCGCCATCGATCACTATCACAAGGTCTGGTCGGCCGATGCCGACGGCAACAACTGGAAATCGGTTCCCCTCGACATGCCGAAGACGCCGCTGGCGCTGACCTGCGACAAGCAGGGTGGCTGGTGGGTTGTCGGCGTCAATTCGGTTATTTCCGGTAGCGCCGATCGTGGCGCCACCTGGAAGACCACCGATCTGGGCGAAGACACGCAGATCACGACGATCCAGTTTCTCGACGAAAAGAACGCCATCGCTCTCGGTGAATTCGGGCTGACGGTGATGAGCGACGACGGTGGCGCGACCTGGAAAAAGGGTCCGAAGATGCCGGGTGAGTTCTACCCGTACGCGGCGCTTTTTGCCTCTCGTACCGAAGGCTGGGTCGCCGGTGTGGCTGGCCAGATGTTGCACACCACAGATGGTGGCAAGTCCTGGACGAAGCAGGTCAATACCACGCGCGCTTCGCTCAACCGGCTGTTCATGCATGAAGGCAAGCCCTTCGGCGTCGGTGCCGGCGGCGTCATTGCCCAGCTCGACGGCAATAGCTGGCGCGCCGTGCCCTATACCGATGCCGTGCCCGTCTTCCTGGGTGGCGGCGCTTCCCTGCCGGGCCAGTCGGCCATCGTGATCGGCGGCCCCGGTGGGCTGCTCCGTGCCGTCAGCACGCACGCCAAACAATAAGCCAGGGAGAACTCAACACCATGGTTGCAAAAACACGTCACGCCATTACCCACGCCCTGCACACGGGCGAGGAATGGATTTTCCGCAATCCGAAGATCGTGCTGTCGATGGTTCTGGCCGTCACCCTGCTGTTCAGCATGGCATTGCCCAGCCTGCGCGTCTTCACGGATTTTGCCGACCTGCTGCCGCAGAACCACGGCTACATCAAGGTCTATAACCGCCTCAAGGAGAACTTCGGCGGCGCCAACATGATCGTCATGTCGGTCGAGGTCGAGAAGGGCACCATCTTCAACGATGAAACCCTCAAGCTCATTCACGAAGCGACACAGGGTGTGGACAACCTGCCCAGCGTCTACCACAACCTCGTCAGCAGCCTGACGCACCGCACGGCGCGCAAGGTTTTCCTCGACGATCAGGGCGGCTTT
>CAIYYE010000145.1 GCA_903930395.1 uncultured beta proteobacterium | reverse complement strand
GGCTTGCCGGCCTGGCCCAGGGTGTAGACCGGCGGGTGCTCGACAATCCAGATTTCATCGGGCGTTTCAGCCGTCCGGCTGGCCGTGAAATCCTGCATGGCCTGAAAGGTCGGCGCGTAGTCGACCTGGCCGAGCCGTTTGACACGCAGGGTCACAGCGCAGCCTCCGAACCTTTTGTGCGTGACATGAATTCAGTTTGTCGGCAGCCGGCGCAGTTCGGATTGCTCGCATCCCCGCAAAGCGGGGCCCCTGCTCGGTACCTCACAGCACCACTTTGACCATCGGGTGGCCGCTCAGGTCGGTGTAGAGCGCGTCCAGTTGCGGCTTGGAACGGGCGATGACGGTGCAGGTCAGGCTCAGGTAGTTGCCGCCCGAGCTGGCGCGCATTTCCATGGTGGCGGCGTCGAAGTCCGGGGCGTGTATGGTGACAATGTCGAGGACGACCTGAGCCAGGTCATCATGGGCCTTGCCCATGATCTTCAGGGGAAACTCACAGGGAAATTCGAGGAGCGTGTCCTTGTACGAAGCCATCTCAGCCTTTACGCATTACGTTGTTCTTGAAATCCTGATACCACTGCCACATCTGCTCGCTGAGCGGGCCGGGCCGGCCAGCATTCGGACCCTTGCCGACAGGTTCGCCATCGAGCCTTGTGATGGCCAGGATTTCCTTGGTGGATGAGGTCATCCAGACCTCGTCGGCGGCCCGAAGTTCAGTTTCTTCGATTTCGGCAACCCTGACTGGCTGACCATGCTGTCCGGCCAGCTCGAGGATCACGTCGTAGGTGATGCCGGGCAGCATCAGTTCGGTCTTGGGTGGCGCGCAGAGTACGCCATCCCTGACGATGAAGATGTTCGAAGCTGCCCCTTCCTTCATAAGGCCGTCACGGATCAGCAGCGCTTCGGCACAGCCTTGCTCGACGGCCTGCTGGCGGGCCAGGACGTTGGCGAGCAGCGAAATGACTTTGAGATCGCAGCGTGACCAGCGCAGGTCCGGCACTGTGATGGCGGAAACACCCTGAGCGCGCACCTCGGCTGATGTCGTCACCAGCGGCGAGGCGAAGGCGAAGGCTGTCGGCGGCACGGTCGCCGGCGGGAAGGCATGGTCGCGCTTGTTGTCGGCGCCGCGCGTGACCTGCAGGTAGATCGACTGGTCGTCCCAGGGGGCGGCGTCGATCAGTTGCAGCACCACGCTTTTCCAGGCGTCGGCCGTCAGCGGGTTGTTCAGCCTGATGCCGTCCAGACTTGCCTGCAGTCGCTTGAGGTGTTCGTCGATGCGGAAGGTTCGGCGCGAATAGACCGGAATCAACTCATAGACACCGTCGCCGTACAGAAAGCCGCGGTCAAGCGGCGAAATGCCCGCATCGGCCAGCGGCAGGAACTGGCCGTTGAGGTAAACGGGATCGGCGACGTAGGGGGTCACGGCTTAGTTGAACCAGAGGCGGATGGTATCGAGGATACGGATGAAGATATTGCCGAGTTCCACTTTTTCAAGCGCGACTACGGGATATTCGTTATACGGCTTGCCTTCGATGGTGACCTTGAGCAGCCCCAGTTTCTGGCCGGCCTCGATCGGGGCGATCAGGCGTGGTTCGGCGACGAACTCGGACTTGACCTTGTCGGCGTAACCCTTGGGTACGGCGATGGCCAGGTCGCTGGCGAATCCGGCCTTGACCTCGCTCTGGGCTCCCTTCCAGACGCGCAGCGTGGCGACGGCCTGGTCCTTGGCCGATAGCGTCACGGCGTCATAGGAAATGTAGCCCCAGTTGAGCAGCTTCTGCGATTCGCTGGCGCGGGCGCTGTCCGAGGTCGTGCCAAGAACGACCGAAAGCAGGCGGCGCTTGTCGCGCAGGGCCGAGGAGATCAGGCAATAGCCGGCCGCTTCGGTATGGCCGGTCTTGACGCCATCGACCGTGGGGTCGATGTAGAGCAGGCGGTTGCGGTTGGGCTGGGTGATCTTGTTGTAGGTGTATTCCTTCATCGAGTAATACTTCTTGTATTCCTCGGGGAAGTCGCGAATCAGGGCCGAAGCGAGCAGGGACAGGTCACGTGCCGTCGTGTAGTGCTCGGGATCGGGCAGGCCGGTCGAATTGCGGAAGCTCGACGCATTCATGCCCAGGCGTTTCGCCTCGCGGTTCATCATCTGGGCGAAGTTCTCCTCGCTGCCGGCAATGCCTTCTGCCAGTGTTACGCAGGCATCGTTGCCGGATTGCACGATCATGCCCTTGATCAGGTCTTCGACCGGCACCTGGGTATCGACCCGCACGAACATCTTGGAGCCGCCGGTGCGCCAGGCTTTTTCCGAGACGGGCAGCGGCTGCTCGAGGGCCAGGGTCTTCTTGTGCAGGGCGGCGAAGGTCAGGTAGGCCGTCATCAGCTTGGTCAGCGAGGCAGGCTCAAGGCGCTCGTCGGGCTTCTCAGTGGTCAATATCTGATTCGAGCCGATTTCCACCAGCAGCCAGGATTTGGCCGCCAGAGTCGGGGGGACGGGGAGTTGCTGGGCCATCGCCTGGGCGACGAAAACGAGACTCAAGGCGAGAAAGGCGGTCTTGCGGAACTGCAGCATTGGCTTTGTACTTTTTAGGCGTTGGGGGGAGGTGATTATACCCTTGGCTCGGACATGCCTTGCGGTGCCGCGGCGCAAAGGGCCTCGACAGCCGGATGGCGGATGCGGCGCTCATTGGAAATGGCGTAGATATGCTCACTGACCCCGGTCATGGCCCCGAGCGGCACGGCTTCCAGTTGCTTGGCGATCTGCCCGGCGAGCGCCAGCGGTGCCGGGAAAATGCCCAGACCACCCCGTCCGAAGGTTGTCAACAAGGCGCTATCTTCGAATTCGCCGACAATTTTCGGGCGGACATTCGTGTTTTCGAGCCAGCGGTCGATGCGTCCACGCAGGGCGTTGTGGCGCGTCGGCAGGAGGAGGGGGGCACCGCTCAGGCTCGCCGGGAAGCCCGGCTGGTAGCGTTCGGCCAATTCGGGGGCGGCAAACAGGCCGGTGGCGTACTCGCCAAGTGCCGTGCTAAAGACCTTGAGGTTGCCGCTGGGCGGTGCGGCCCGGTCGGTCAGCACGACATCGAGACGGTGCAGTGCGAGGTCGGCGAGCAGCGTTTCGAATTCACCTTCGTCGCAGATCAGGTGAACATCGGCCGGCATGCTGGTCACCGTAGACAAGAGGCGATAGGCCAGCAACTTGGGGATGCCGTCGGAAATCCCCGCCCGCAGGCGCAGGGTGGACTCGCTGCCAACGCCTTCGACGGCATCAGCCAGCGCCTCGCCGAGCTGGAAGATCTGGTCGGCGTAGCCCTGCGCGACCCGCCCGGCTTCGCTCAACACCAGGCCTCGCCCCTGGCTGTTGAACAGCGCCTTGCCCAGTTGGCGTTCAAGCAGCGAGAGCTGCCCGCTGATCGTCTGGACAGCGACCCCCAGTCGTTCGGCTGCACGGGTAATGCTGCCTTCCTGGGCAACCACCCAGAAATAGTGGAGATGTTTGTAGTTGATGGGTGTCATAAGATTCACAGGAAAAATCGAAGAGTAATTCAATTTTGCTCAGATTTTTATCTTGCTGCAATGCAATACCATCCGCCTGTCTGTATTTTTAGGAGTTGAAAATGAAACGGATTGTCCTTTTTCTTGCGACCAACCTTGCGGTCATGCTGGTTCTCAGCGTGGCCACCAGTTTGCTGGGTGTCAATAAATTCCTGACCGCAAATGGTCTGAATATCGGCATGTTGCTGGCCTTCTCGGCCGTCATTGGCTTTGGTGGCGCCTTCATTTCGCTGCTCATGTCGAAAACCATGGCCAAGTGGAGCACCGGGGCACGGGTCATTGATGCACCGGGATCGTCGACTGAAATGTGGCTGGTGGACACTGTCGCCAAGCTGGCCAAGCGCGCCAACCTGCCGATGCCGGAAGTCGCCATCTATGATGGCGAGCCCAACGCCTTCGCCACCGGCGCCAGCAAGAACAGTTCGCTGGTTGCCGTGTCGACCGGCCTGCTGCAAGGTATGACGCGCGATGAAGCCGAAGCCGTGCTGGCCCACGAAGTCGCCCACATCGCTAACGGCGACATGGTG
Organism: uncultured beta proteobacterium; assembly: GCA_903930395.1. GTDB lineage: Bacteria > Pseudomonadota > Gammaproteobacteria > Burkholderiales > Rhodocyclaceae > Azonexus. The sequence continues at coordinate 8,918 of CAIYYE010000145.1, read as the reverse complement.
ACGATGACCCTGATTCAGGGCGTCGTGAACACTTTCGTCGTCTTCCTCTCGCGCATCGTCGGTTATGTCGTCGATGGCTTCCTGCGTCGCGGCGACAGCGAAAACACCGGTCCCGGCATCGGCTACATGGTGACCAGCATGATCTGCGAAGTCGTCTTCGGTCTGCTCGCCAGTATTCTCGTCGCCTGGTTCTCGCGTCAGCGGGAGTTCCGTGCCGATGCCGGTGCGGCTGGCCTGATGGGCTCGCCGGTGCCGATGCAGAACGCACTGCGCCGTTTGGGCAGCCTGCATACCGAACCCTTGCCGCAAAGCATGGCGGCCTCCGGGATCGCCGGCGGCAGCAGCTGGATGGCCCTGTTTTCGACCCATCCGCCGCTTGAAGAACGGATCGCAGCACTGGGCGGTCGTTAACCGATGCCAGCCAATGGCACGCGCTTTGCTAAGAAATGTTCATGATGCAATGCACAAAAGTACTGACCTTCGCTCTGGGCTGCGCTGCGACACTCGCTGTGGCGCAGCCCGAGTACGACCTGCCGAAGCTTGAGGCGCTGGCGCTATCCTCCAGTCGTTCCGTCATGGCGGCACGCGACCAGATCACGGTGGCGCGTTATGCGGTGGATAGTGCTGGCGCCTTCCCCAACCCGGAGCTGGAATATCTGGGCGGGACTTCGCGCAGTCGAGGGGTGGGCGGTACGACCGGCGATGCGCGCAGCGTCACGCTGACCCAGCCGCTGGATATGCCGTGGCGGCGGACGGCGCGGATAGGCGCGGCGGAAGCCGGGCTGGAATCGACGACGGCTGCGGTCAGGGCTTTTGAGGCAGATACCCTGGCCCGCCTGCGTTTGCGCTATTTCGAGGTGCTGCGGCGGGAGGTTGAACTGAGCAACACCCGGGAAGATATGGCTGCCATGGAGAGTGTGCGCTCGCGTATTGCGCTCCGGGTGGAAACCGGTGAGGCGCCGCGCTTCGAGTTGATCAAGGCCGAGGCCGAGTTGCTGAATGTTCAGAAAATTGCCCAGGCGGCTGGCTTTCGTCGCGAGCAGGCACGCTCGCAGTTGCGCCAGAGTGTAGGCGGCGCCTTGGCGGCCGATTTTGCGCTGCGCGGTAGCTTGCGCGCTGTTCCGGACTTGCCTCCGCTCGACAGCTTGCGCCGGCAACTGGCCGAAACCAGCCCGGATTTGGCGCGTGCACGCGCCGAAATGGTGCGCGCCCAGCATCAGCTCGATCTCGAGCGTCGTCAGCGCTGGCCCAATGTGGCGCTGAAAGCCGGCATGGATGAAGATCCCGAGACGCGCGCCAACAAGTTCGGTGTCGTCGTTTCGATTCCCCTGTGGGATAGGCGCAGCGGCCCGGTGGGCGAAGCCTCGGCCCAATTGTCGCGTGCCCGGCATGAGTTGGCGGCGCAGGAGTTTTCGCTGGCCCAGCTGTTAGAAATCGCTTTCCAGCAATATGAAATTGCCCAGGCTCAGGTTGTTGCACTGGAGTCCGGCATTCTCAAGCAGGCGGAGGCGGCCGTGAAAGTGGCGGAAGCAGCCTATCGCTTTGGCGAACGCGGCTTTCTCGAAGTACTCGATGCACAACGCGTTTTCCGCGCAGCGCGTGCCGAGCTGATTACGGCTCGCTATGAACTGGCTTCGGCGTGGGTTGAAATTGAACGACTACGGGCGATCCCCGGAGGAAAAGAATAATGAAAAAAGCCCTATTATTGCTGCTGACCGTGGCGACACTGGCAGGCTGCAACCAGGAGAAAAACAAGTCGGCAGCGCAGCAGGTGCGCGATCCCTTGAGCGTCACGCCATCGGCGGAGTTGCTCGGCCAGCTCAAATTGAGCGAGGTCAGCACCCAGCCCGTGGCCGAAACGCTGCGGGTCAGCGGACGCATCGATTTTGACGAGCAACGCCTGGCCCGTATCGGTGCCACGGTGACCGGCCGGGTCACGGATATCGATGCCCTGCTTGGCCAGAGCGTCAAAAAGGGCGAGGTGCTCGCCAAGTTGAACAGCAGCGAATTGTCCAGCCAGCAGCTGGCTTATCTCAAGGCACGGGCCCAGCTCGAGCTGAATCGACGCAATGCCGAGCGCGCCAAGGCCTTGTTTGAAGCCGATGTGATCGGGGCGGCCGAATTGCAGCGTCGGGAAAGCGAATACCAGATTTCGAAGGCTGAAACGCGGGCGGCCAGCGACCAGTTGCAGTTGCTCGGCGTCGGCACGGCGGCAATTGATCGTCTGGCCCGGCAAGGTGAGGTCAATTCCGTAACGCCGGTTGTTTCCACCCTGAATGGTGTCGTCGTCGAGCGCAAGCTGGCCCAGGGGCAGGTTGTCCAGCCCGCCGATTCGCTGTTTGTCGTCGCCGACCTGTCGCGCCTGTGGGCCGTGGCGCAGGTGCCGGAACAGCAGGTCAGCCAGGTCAAGGCCGGGCAGTCGGTCAGTATCGAGGTGCCGGCGCTGGCTAACGAAAAACTGGTGGGCAAGCTGATTTTTGTCGGCCAGACCATAGACCCGGAGACCCGTACGGTTCTCGTTCGCACCGAGCTGGATAACCGTGACGGCCGCCTCAAGCCCGCCATGCTGGCTTCCATGCTGATCGAGGCCAAGCCGGTGAATCGTCTGGTTGTGCCGGCCGGTGCCGTCGTTCGCGAAAATGACGAGGATCACGTCTTTGTCGCCGAGGGCGAAGGCGCCTTCCGTCTGGCCAAAGTCAAACTGGGCCCCGAGCATGCCGGGGTACGCGTCGTTCTGTCTGGCCTGAAGGGTGGGGAAAAACTGGTCGTCGACGGTGCCTTTCACCTGAACAACGAGCGTAATCGTCAGGAAATGGAGGGGTCGTGATCGAGTCCCTCGTTCGTGGGGCGCTCAAGCAGCGCCTGATCGTTGCCGTCATCGCCACGGTCCTTTTCTTCTTCGGGCTCGATGCGGCGCGCAAGCTGTCGGTCGATGCTTTTCCCGATGTAACCAACGTCCAGGTCCAGATCGCCACCGAGGCTACCGGCCGCTCGCCGGAAGAGGTCGAGCGTTTTGCCACGGTGCCGCTTGAGGTCGCGATGACCGGCCTGCCCGGACTGGAGGAAATGCGCTCGCTGAACAAGCCGGGGCTGTCGCTGATCACGCTCGTTTTCAACGACAAGACCGACGTCTATTTCGCCCGCCAACTGGTCATGGAGCGCCTGCTCGAGGTTGGTTCGCGCCTGCCGGCGGGTATCACGCCGGTACTGGGCCCGGTGTCGACCGGTCTGGGCGAGGTTTATCAATACACGCTGGAGCGGCCCGATGATGGCGACCGGACCCTGAGCGTCGAAGAGCTGATGAAGCGTCGCGTCGCTCAGGACTGGGTGGTGCGCCCGCTGTTGCGCTCGATTCCGGGCGTCGCCGAAATCAATTCGCAGGGTGGTTATGCCAAGCAGTATCAGGTCCTGGTCAATCCCGACAAGCTGCGCCATTTCGGGCTGAGCGTTGCCGACGTCTATCAGGCGGTGGGGCGCAACAACGCCAATGCCGGTGGCGGTGTCCTGCCGCAATACGCCGAGCAGTACCTGATTCGTGGTGTCGGACTGGTGCGCGATCTGGAAGACCTGCGCGCCATCGTGCTCAAGGAGAAAGATGGGGTGCCGGTCTACGTTCGCGATGTGGCGGATGTGCAGATCGGCCACGATGTCCGCCAGGGGGCCGTGATCAAGAACGGGACGACCGAGGCGGTCGGTGGCGTGGTCATGATGATCGCCGGCGGCAACGCCAAGGAAGTGGTCAGCCGGGTCAAGGCGCGGGTCGAGGAAATCAACCGCAAGGGCATGCTCCCCGACGGCCTCAAGATCGCGCCGTATTACGACCGCTCCGAACTGGTCGATGCGGCCCTGTGGACCGTGACCAAGGTGCTGCTCGAGGGCGTCGCACTCGTTGTCGTCGTGCTCTTCCTGTTCCTCGGTGACGTCCGTTCATCGCTGATTGTCGTGGGTACGCTGGTGCTGACGCCGCTGCTCACCTTCATGGCCATGAACAAGCTGGGTATTTCGGCCAACCTGATGTCGCTGGGCGGCCTCGCTATCGCCATCGGCCTGATGGTCGACGGCTCGGTGGTCGTCGTTGAAAATGCCTTCCTGCAATTGGGCCGCCATGCCAAGACTGGTGAGAGCCAGTTGCGGGTGATTTTGCGCGCCGTGGTCGAGGTGGCGACGCCGGTCATTTTTGGTGTCGGCATCATCATTCTCGTTTTCCTGCCGCTGATGACCCTGCAGGGCATGGAAGGCAAGATGTTCGCGCCGCTGGCCTACACCATCGCGATTGCGCTGGCCATTTCGCTGGTCCTCTCGATGACCCTGACGCCGGTCATGTCGACCTACCTGCTCAAGCCGCCGGCCCACGATGGTGACCACGACACCCGGCTCATCGCGGCCATGAAAAAACGTTACCTCAAGATGCTGCACTGGGCGCTGGGCAACGAGCGCAAGACGGTAATCATGGCGGTCGGCGCCTTCGTCCTGACGGTGGCTACCCTGCCTTTTCTGGGTACGGCCTTCATTCCGGAAATGAAGGAGGGCTCGGTCGTGCCCGGTATCAATCGCGTTCCCAACATCTCGCTCGACGAGTCGATCAAGATGGAAATGGAAGCCATGCGTCTGGTCATGCAGGTGCCGGGGGTCAAGTCGGCGGTCTCGGGCGTAGGTCGCGGCGAGTCGCCGGCTGATCCGCAGGGGCCCAACGAGTCGACCCCCATTGTCAGCCTGAAACCGCGTAGCGAATGGCCATCCGGCTGGACGCAGGAGGATATTCAGGACGCCATGCGCGAAAAACTGAAGGTCTTGCCGGGCGTCCAGGTCGTCATGGCCCAACCCATCTCGGACCGGGTCGATGAAATGGTCACCGGCGTGCGCTCCGATATTGCCGTCAAGGTCTTTGGCGACGATCTCGATCAGCTGAAGAAGATTGCCGGCCAGATCGGCAAGGTCGCCCAGACCTTGCAGGGCGCTCAAGATTTGCGCATCGAGCGGATCAGCGGGCAGCAGTATTTGTCCGTCGATATCGACCGGCAGGCGATAGCCCGCCTTGGCTTGAACGTCTCCGACGTCAACGACCTGCTGGAGACCGCGGTCGGCGGCAAGGTGGCGACCGAGATTTTCGAGGGCGAACGTCGCTTCCCCGGCGTGGTGCGTTTGCCGGAAAGCTTCCGCAATAACGTCGAGGCGATTTCGAATATTCTGATCACCTCGCGCAATGGCGCTCAGGCGCGGCTGGCCGATGTGGCGAAGATCAGCGTGATGGATGGCCCGGCGCAGATTTCGCGCGAACTGGGCAAGCGGCGCATCGTGGTCGGTGTCAATGTGAAAGACCGCGACCTGGGCAGTTTTGTCGCCGAGTTGCAGCAGAAGGTGGATGGCCAGATCAAGCTGCCTGAGGGCTATTACCTCGAATGGGGCGGTCAGTTCCAGAATATGGAGCGGGCGCTTGGCCACCTGAAGATCATTATCCCGATCACCATCGCGGCCATTTTCTTCCTGCTCTTCCTGCTCTTCAATTCGCTGCGCTTTGCCACCCTGATCATCACCGTTCTGCCCTTCGCTTCCATCGGCGGCATCATCGGTCTGTTCGTCAGCGGCGAATACCTGTCGGTGCCAGCCTCCGTGGGTTTCATTGCGCTGTGGGGCATCGCCGTGCTCAATGGCGTGGTGCTCGTCTCGTACATCCGCGGTCTGCGGGACGAAGGACGGAGTGTGCGCGATGCCGTCATCGAGGGGGCGACGCTGCGCTTCCGGCCGGTCATGATGACGGCAACGGTGGCCATGCTCGGCCTGATCCCCTTCCTGTTTTCCAGTGGGCCGGGTTCCGAGGTGCAGCGTCCACTGGCCATCGTGGTGATTGGCGGATTGATTACCTGTACCCTGCTGACGCTGCTGGTGTTGCCTACCATTTACCGCTGGTTTGATGAAGACGAGGTTGAGGCATGAAAGAGATCAAGGCGATTATCCGCCCCAACAAACTGGCCGTTTTGCGTGATGCAATGGTCGCATTGCCAGGCTTTCCCGGCATGACGGTAACCCGGGTCGATGGCTGCAGCGCGCCGTCGCGCCACGTTCCCGCCCGGACGAAGATCAAGGATGAATTGACCGATTTCACGCCCAAGGTACGCATCGAAATCGTCGCTCCGGATGACGTGGCCGAGGCCATTTTCAAGCGTATTACCGAGGTGGCCCAGACGGGCCATTACGGTGATGGACTGGTCTGGATAACGGATGTCCAGCGGGCGGCCTTCATTTTCAAAACGACGCCGGGGCCGGAATAGTGGCTTGAAAATTATTATTACTTTCGTCAAGTGTGGAGGATTTCACACTTAGCTGGCGCAAAGCTTCTTAGAATTCGCCCATGATCATTTGCCTCAATCGGGGCTAGGCAATTCGGAATCTTATGAAACATCTGCTCAATTCGGGAACCGGTCGGCCCTTGATGTCGCCGCTCGCCTTGCAGGAGGGTATTGCCAGCCTGTCGCGCGGTGCCTTTCTCAAGGAAGCCCCGCTTGACATGATGCTGAGCATCCTGACCGAGGCGGCAGCTGAAAAATCGGGTGTCGAACGGGTCAGTATCTGGGCGCTCAACGACGAGCATCAGGAACTGGTTTGCCTTGATGTCTACGAGATGTCGTGGAAACGTCATGGCAAAGGTGAAAGCCTCCTTGCCCGGCAATATCCGTCGTACTTCCGTGCCCTGCATGCCGGCCAGAGCATAGCGGCTGACGACGCCTATATCGATCCGATGACCACCGAATTTGTTGCCCACTACCTGCCTGGCCATGATGTCAGGGCCAAGCTGGATATGCCTATCCACATCCGCGGTGAGTTGCAGGGTGTTCTATGTCTTGAACAGGTCGGCTCAAGCCAGCCCTGGTCGTCGGCGCATGTCCTGTTTGCCCAGGCGCTGGCCAATCTGGTGACGCTGGCCTTCGTCGAGCATGAGGCCGATGAGGCGCGACGTCAGGCGCAAGCCGCCAGTGACCGGCTCAAGGCCATTTTCGACGCTTCGCGCGAGGCGACGGCCGGGCTCGGCATCCGGGGCATGGCGCTGGCAGCAGGTCGCTAAGCCGGTCATCCGCTCGGGCCGCGCGCCTGCGGTCAGTCAGGCGCTGTCACATTCAGTTCTAACCGCTGCAATCGCCGAATCCATCTCGGTCAGCTTCTGGTCGATACAGGCCCTGATGGCCGGGTCTTCGAGATTGGCTGCCTGTGCGCTGACCACACCAGAGAGTTGTCGGGCCAGGTGCATGATGCCCCAGAGTTCGAGCAACTCGGCCTGCTCGGCCAGCTTGAGACTTTCAGTGTTCAGGCAATAAGCATCCGGTGGTAGCGCCGCAAGGGCATCCTGCATCAACTGGATTTGCTCATGGGCCTCATTGCGAAACAACTGGTCGATGACGGCTGAGCGTTGATCGCCAAGCGTTCTCGTGACGCTGGTCTCCAGTCGTTTGGAAAAATGGACGGCCCGTTCGTCAAAGGATGGGTGTTCAAGTCCCTCGACTTCATTCAGGCATTCGATACTGGCTGTTATCGCCGCGATCAGTCGCGGTGACGGGCTGACGTCCTCAAGGCGATCAGCGGCGCAGGCCAGGGCCTCGCCCAGACGCAGGCAGGTGGCATCTGCCGTCTCTAGGGCCACTGCGTAGAGCCCGAAAATGGCGGGTCGCACATCCCCTGCACCCGTGCCGTGGCGTTCCGACCATGCTGCTACGAGGCGTTTGCCAGCGCTGATCCAGCGTTCATTGAGCTTGGGGTCGAAACGTGCCTGGCGTGGCTTGGCTAGCCAGGGCAGGATGGCCGCGGTCGCCTCCAGGGTGGGGGCGAGGGCGGCACGGGTTTCCTCGAGTTCGTGCTCGGGGATGTCAGGCATCGAGGCTTACTGGGCGGCCAGTTTTGCGAAGGCGGAAACGACTTCCGGTGGTGCCTGGACCAGTTCGATGAGGACGCCTTCGCCGCCAATCGGGAATTCCTCGTTGCCCTTGGGGTGCAGGAAGGTGATGTCGAAACCGGCCGCGCCCTTGCGGATGCCACCCGGCGCGAAGCGCACGCCGTTGGCCGAGAGCCATTCGACGGCCTTGGGCAGGTCGTCGATCCACAGGCCGACGTGGTTGAGCGGCGTGGTGTGCACGGCCGGCTTCTTGTCCGGGTCGAGCGGCTGCATCAGGTCGACTTCGACCTTGAACGGACCGCTGCCCATGGCGCAGATGTCTTCGTCGACATTCTCGCGCTCGGAAACGAAGGTGCTGGTGATTTCGAGGCCGAATTTCTCGACCCACAGCGTGCGCAGCTTTTCCTTGGAAGGGCCGCCAATGGCGATTTGCTGGATGCCGAGAACCTTGAACGGACGTGTCATGAGGCTATTCCTGTCGTGTGGTGGATAACGTAATCCATAATTATAGAGATTTCCGGCGATAGGCGAAAACCAGCAGAACAAGGCCGGTCAGCACCATGGGCAAGGACAGCCACTGGCCCATGCTGATCGTGTAGGACTGGCCGAAAATGCCGGCGTCCGGTTCGCGGAAAAATTCGGTGATGAAGCGGAAGCAGCCGTAGCCGATCAGGAAAACGCCCGACACGGCACTGCGCGGTCGGGGCTGGCTGGAATAAAGCCACAAAATCACAAAGAGCGAAAAGCCTTCAAGGCCGATGTGATAGAGCTGCGAGGGGTGGCGCGGCAGCATGTCGCCGGCTTGTGGGAAGACCATGGCCCACGGCAGGCTGGCGTCGGTGACGCGCCCCCACAGTTCGCCGTTGATGAAGTTGCCGAGGCGGCCGGCGGCAAGACCGAGTGGAACGAGTGGGGCGATGAAATCGGTAATGTCCCACCAGTTGAAGTCCAGCTTGCGCGCCCACAGGCCGATCGCCACCAGGACGCCAATGAAGCCGCCATGGAAACTCATGCCGCCCTTCCAGACGGCCAGGAT
>CAIYYE010000144.1 GCA_903930395.1 uncultured beta proteobacterium | reverse complement strand
TCGCCGACAAGCGCCGCCTTGAAGTTGCGCTCAAGGATGCCCAGAAGCAGAACGAGGAGCTGCAGAAAAAAATCGATGCCCTGCTCAACATCGACCGCGACCTGCGCAACCGCAACCGGGGCCGCTGAATGGTGCAGGCCGCACGCATCCTGGTAGTTGATGACGACCATGACATGTTGCAGCTCATTGTCATGCGCCTGAAAGCATCCGGTTATGAGGTATCCGAAGCGGACTCCGGCGAAGCGGCGCTACTTCGCTTTCACGAGCAGCGCCCGCAAATGGTCATTACCGACCTGCGCATGGGAGAAATGGACGGCCTCGCTCTGTTCGATCGCCTGCAGGCCGAGGCCCCCAGCCTGCCTGTCATCATCCTGACCGCCCATGGCACCATTCCGGATGCCGTGGCAGCAACCCGACGGGGCGTCTTCAGCTTCCTGACCAAGCCCTTCGATGGCCAGGAACTGCTCCGGCGTGTCGCCGATGCCATTCACCTCTCGCCGCCCCTCGACCCGGCGAACAATACAGCACACTGGCGAAGCGAATTCCTGACCAGCAACGTGCGGATGGAAGAACTGTTGCGACAGGCCTGGCGGGTCGCCGAAGAAAGCCGGATGGCTCTCCTCATCGGTCCGCGCGGCGCCGGAAAATCAACGCTGGCCAAAGCCATTCACCGGGCCGGACAGCGCTCCGCCCATCCCTTCGTGACCTTGTCATGTACCGAACTGCCCGCAGCAAAACTGGAAGAGGCACTGGCTCTCGACAATCCACGCGGAGCCTTCGCCCAGGCCAACCACGGCATCCTCTATATCGAGGATGTCGGCACCCTTTCCCCGCTGGCCCAAGGGCGACTGCACACACTTCTGCTCAGTCAGGCACAGGCTGAAGATCCACTGCACCGCATGGATCCCTCCGCCATGCCACTGCATCTTCCGGACACTCAGGTCATCGCCGCCACCCCGCGACCGCTCGACATATCCATCGCTGCCGGCCACTTTCGCAGCGAGCTCTACTACCTCTTATGCCGCACATGCCTCAATGTGCTCCCGCTCAGTGATCGCCGCGAAGACATCCCGATGCTGGCAATGCACTTCCTGAGCCAGATTGCGCCCGGCAGAACGCTGGCGCCGGAAGCCTTGTTTGCCCTCGAGGAAGGCAGCTGGCCCGGCAATGTGCGGCAACTCAGGGGCATCATCGAGCAGCTGGCCAGCAGCACGGTCACCCAGATCATTACCGAAGCAGGCGTTCGGCGGGCCATGCGTGACCTGGAGGACGTCAGTCTGGTCGCCCTCGATGACGCCCGCCGCGATTTCGAGCACGACTACCTGATCCGCCTGCTGCAAAGTACGGCCGGCAATGTCTCGCAGGCCGCGCGCATTGCGCAGCGCAACCGTACCGAGTTCTACAAACTGCTGGCCCGGCACGAGCTGGACCCGGCCAACTTCAAACAACGCTTCCGCTGACGGGCTGACCGATCCGCTTCGCCATCCTTAATCAAGACTTAAGCTGGGCGCACTACACTGGCGAAGAACCTTGTTTCGGATGAATCCCATGCCCCGTCGAACTGCGCTTTTTGCCCTTGTTCTCCTGTCGTCCGCGGCCAGCCTGCTCCACGCCGAGGAAAGCCGCCTGACCCTGCAGCCGGCGCAATTCAAGGCACTGGGCATAGCAACCGCCGTCGCCGGCGAGATGGCGGGAGGGCGCAGTGGCAGTTACCCCGCCCAGGTTCGCGTCCCCAACGAACAGATGCGCCTCGTCGCCGCCCCGGTCGCCGGCATGGTCGACATGCTCGCCGTGGCCCCCGGCGCCACCGTCAAACGCGGCCAGGTCGTCGCCCATCTGGCCAGCCCGCAGGCCCTCGAATTGCAGCGCGATGCGCTGCAGGCCGGCAGCCAGGCCGGGCTCTTGCAGCAAAACCTCAAGCGCGACGAACAACTCTTTGCCGAAGGCCTGATCGCCGAAAGCCGCCTGCAGGCCACCCGCGCCGCCGCCGCCCAGGCCAGCGCCCAGGCCAGCGAACGCAACCAGGGACTGGCCCTGGCCGGTGCTGCAGCGGGCAAGCTGGGGGGCAAACTGGCCCTGGTCGCCCCCATCGATGGCGTCGTCCTCGAACAAGGTGTCCAGCTCGGCCAGCGCGTCGATGCGTCGACCCTGATCTATCGCATCGCCAAACTCTCGCCGCTCTGGCTCGAAATCCAGGCCCCGGTCGATTTCGCTGCCACGCTGCACGAAGGCAGCCCGGTGAAGATCGCCCACAGCGATGTCAGCGGCAAGCTGGTCGCCATTGGCCGCGCCGTCGATGCCGCCAGCCAGACCGTGCTGCTCCGCGCCGCCGTGGTCAAGGGTGCCGAAACACTGCGCCCCGGCCAGGTCATCGAAGTCGAAATCGCCGGCCCGGCCGGCCAGCAGCAACGCCTGCCCGCCTCGGCGCTGGCGCGCAACGAGGGCAAGACCTTTGCTTTCGTCCAGACAGCCAGCGACGACAAGGGCATCGTCTTCGAAGCCCGCCCGGTCCGGGTCATCAGCCAGGGCGGCGACGGTGTCACGGTCGATGGCGTCAAGGCCGGCGAGAAGGTCGCCATCAAGGGGGTTTCCGGCCTTAAGGCCATGCTGACCGGCGTCGGTAAAGAATAATGCTCGACGCCCTGATCCGTTTTTCGCTGACCCAGCGCCTGCTCGTGCTGGTCCTCACGGTCATGCTGGTCGGCGCCGGCGTACAGGCTTTTCTCGGGCTGCCGATCGATGCCTTCCCCGACGTCTCGACGACCCAGGTCAAGATCATTCTGAAAGCCCCCGGCATGACGCCGGAGGAGGTCGAAATGCGCCTCGCCGTGCCGGTCGAGCAGGAGTTGCTCGGCATCCCGCACCAGCGCCTGCTACGCTCGACCTCGAAATATGCGCTGACCGACATCACCCTCGATTTCGAGGACGGCACCGACATCTACTGGGCCCGTCAGCAGGTCGGTGAACGCCTCGCCGCCGCCATGGGCAACCTGCCGCCCGGCGCCACCGGGGGCATGGCCCCGATCACCACGCCGCTCGGCGAAATGTTCATGTTCACCATCGAGGGTGATCTCTCGCTGGCCGACAAGCGCGCCCTGCTCGACTGGGTGATCCGGCCGCAGCTGCGTACGGTGCCTGGCGTTGCCGACGTCAACAGCCTGGGCGGCGAAGTCCGCACCTTTGAAGTCGTCCCCAACCCGCAGCGCCTGGCAGCCCGCGGTCTGGCGCTCAAGGACTTGCAAACCGTGCTTGAAGCCAACAACCGCAACGACGGTGCCGGGCGTCTGAACGATGGCGAGGAATCCCTGCTGGTCCGCGCCGAAGGGGCGATTGCCACGGTCGACGATGTCCGTGCCATTGTCCTGCAGGCGAAAGAGGGCAATGTCGTGCGCGTCGCCGATGTCGCCGAGGTTCGTCTTGGCGCCCTGACCCGCTACGGCGCCGTCACCAAGAACGGCCAGGGCGAGGCCGTCCAGGGCCTGGTTCTCGGCCTGCGCGGCGCCAATGCCCAGAAGGTGGTAGCCGGCGTCAAGGAAAGACTGGCCGAACTCGCCCCCACGCTGCCCGCCGGGGTCAGCATCGAAGCCTTCTATGACCGTAGCAATCTGGTCGGGCGCGCTGTCGGCACCGTCTCCAAAGCGCTGCTCGAAGCCATCGTTCTCGTCGTGCTGCTGCTCCTTGCCTTCCTCGGAAACCTGCGCGCCGCGCTGGTCGTCGCGCTGATGCTGCCGCTGTCGGCGCTCGCCACCTTCATCTTGATGCGGACAGTTGGCCTCTCCGCCAACCTCATGAGCCTGGGTGGCCTCGCCATCGCCATCGGCATGCTGGTCGACGCGGCCGTGGTGGTCGTCGAGAATGTCGAAAGCCAGCTGGCCGAGGCGCAGGACAACCTGCCGACCCTGCACCTGATTTACCGGGCAGCGCGTGAAGTAGCGGCCCCGGTCACCTCGGGCATCGTCATCATCATCATCGTCTTCCTGCCGCTGCTCACGCTGCAGGGGCTGGAGGGCAAGATGTTCGGCCCCGTCGCCCTGACCATCGTCTTCGCCCTGGCCTCCTCGCTGCTGCTCTCGCTGACCGTGGTGCCGGTGCTCGCCTCCTACCTGATCAAGCGCGGCGTGCATCACGAGCCTTGGCTGGTCAGGAAGCTGGCCACCCTCTACGACCGTACGCTGAGTGTCGCCCTCGCCAACAGCCGAACCTTCATGCTCGCCGCGACGATTGCGCTCGTCGCCGCAGCTGGCGCCTTCATGCTGCTCGGCAAGAGCTTCATGCCGACCATGGATGAAGGCGACCTCATCATGCAGCTCGAAAAGCTGCCTTCGATCAGCATCGACCAGACCATCGTCATCGACAGCCGCGTCCAGGAGGCGATTCTGGCAAAGGTCCCGGAAATCAAGGCCATCGTCGCCCGCGCCGGCTCGGATGAACTCGGCCTCGACCCGATGGGCCTCAACCAGACCGATACCTTCATGGTCCTCCAGCCCCGCGACACCTGGCGTCAGTCCGACCCGGCCTGGCTGGCCGACCAGTTGCGGGCGGTGATGGACGACTTCCCCGGCGTCGGCTTTTCCTTCACCCAGCCGATCGACATGCGGGTCTCGGAAATGCTGACCGGCGTACGCGGCGATCTGGCCATCAAGATTTTCGGCCCCGACCTCGCCACGCTCAACCGACTGTCCAGCGAAATCGTCACGGCGGTCAAGAAAGTACCTGGCGCCGAAGACACTTTCACGCTGAAGAACGATGGCGTGCAGTACCTCAAGATAGCCATCGACCGCCTGGCCGCCGGCCGCTTCGGGCTCAACGTCGACGACATCCAGAATGATCTGAAAGCCCTGCTCGAAGGCCGTAACGTCGGCGTCGTCATCGAACAGGGACGGCGCGTCCCGGTTGTCCTGCGCGGCCCGACCAGCCTGCTCAATTCGCCGGCCGATTTCGAGGCCTTGC
>CAIYYE010000143.1 GCA_903930395.1 uncultured beta proteobacterium | reverse complement strand
GGCAGCGAGGAAAAGAAGGGCGAGAGCTTCATGCCGACCGGGATGCTAACCACCGTCTTCAGCTCCTTGAGCAGCGAAATATGGTGATCCTCGATGGCCTCGCCGGACACCCGGGGGTCGCTCGGCATGTACCAGGCGTTGAGTTCGAGCGCATCGGCGCCGGCCGCCTGCAGTTCCTTGCCCAGCTCGACCCAGCCGCTCAGCGACGAGCCGTTGAGGCTGGCGACGACAGGGATGGAGAGGCGCGACTTGAGGCGCTGGATCTGTTCGAGATAACCGTCGAGCCGGCTCTGGTAGTCGTGGCCGAAAGGCAGGTGGCCGGCCGACTCGCCGAAGGTGTCGGGATGGACAAGGAAGCGGTCGATCATGCGTTCGTCGTGACGGACGTCTTCCTCGAACAGCGAATGCATGACGATGGCCGCGGCCCCGGCGTCTTCAAGATGCAGGATGGCGTCGAGGTCGTGACTGAGCGGGGTCGATGACGGCACCAGCGGATTTTTCAGGCGCAGGCCGAGATAGGTCGTAGACAGATCAGGCATCGGGTGCCTCCTTCTTTTCGGCGGCCGCTTGGGCCTGTTCATCAATGGCGGCTTCCGGCAGCAGCATTTCCGAGAGTTCGACGTATTCCTGATGACGCAGTCGGGCATCCTTGCCGGCCTGCGCCATGAAATGCACCGAAGCATCGGGCTTCAATCGTTCGAGGATTGTAAAGCGTGCCTCGTTGCGGGCGAAATCGCTGAACGGAATACTCGGCGCGGCGCTATCCACCGAGAGCGGGTTTTCGCCCTGCTCGCGCCGACGCGGATCGTATCGAAGCAGCGGCCAGTGGCCGGACTTCACGGCCAGATCCTGCTGGCGGTGGTTGTTCGAGAGATCGACGCCATGCGCGATACAGGGGCTGTAGGCGATGATGATCGAGACGCCGGGATAGCTCTCGGCATCGATGAAGGCCTTCAGCGTGTGCACATCCTTGGCGCCGTAGGCGACCTGGGCGACGTAAACATTCTCGTAGTCCATGGCGATGCGGGCCAGATCCTTCTTGCGGTTCGGCTGGCCGCCAGCGGCAAACTTGGCGACAGCACCGCGCGGCGTCGCTTTCGAGTTCTGGCCGCCGGTATTGGAATAGACCTCGGTATCGAGGACCAGGATATTGACGTCCTCGCCCGAGGACAGCACATGGTCGAGACCGCCGAAACCGATGTCGTAGGCCCAACCATCGCCCCCGATGATCCACACACTGCGCCGGATCAGGTATTCGGCGACGGCGGCGAGCTGGTCGGCAGCCGGCGTGGCGATTTGAGCCAGTTTGGCGAGCAGGACGGCGACCCGTTCGCGCTGGTCATGGATGCCGGCTTCGCTGGTCTGGTCGGCATGCAACAGGGCCTGGACCAGGGCATCGCCGATTTCCAGCGCCATGGCCCGCAACTGCACCTGCGCCACTTCGCCCAACTGCTTGGTGGCCAGGCGCATGCCGAGGCCGAATTCGGCATTGTCCTCAAACAGCGAATTGCTCCAGGCCGGGCCGCGCCCGTTGGCGTCGGTGGTGTAGGGCGTGGTCGGCAGGTTGCCACCGTAGATCGACGAACAGCCGGTGGCGTTGGCGACCAGCATGCGGTCGCCGAAAAGCTGCGTCGCCAGCTTGATGTAGGGCGTTTCGCCGCAACCGACACAGGCCCCGGAAAACTCGAACATCGGCTGCAGCAGCATCGAACCGGGAATGGTGTTGCGCTTGGCGACCGTCCGGTCGTAATCGGGCAGGGTCAGGAAGAAGTCCCAGTTGGCGGCTTCCGGCGCACGCAACGGCGCTTGTTCGGCCATGTTCAAGGCCTTGCGCGAAACGTTCGATTTATCGCGGATCGGGCAAACCTCGACGCACAGGGTGCAGCCCGTGCAATCCTCGGGCGCCACCTGGTAGCTCATTTTCCAGCCGGCCGGGTAATCCTTGCTGCGGATGGCCATGGCCTTGAAGGTGGCGGGCGCCGCATCGAGCAATTCCGGCGCAAAAGCCTTGGCGCGGATGGCCGAATGCGGGCAGACGAATACGCACTTGCCGCACTGGGTGCACAAGTCGGTTTCAAGCACCGGAATCTGCAGCGCCAGATTGCGCTTTTCGTACTTGGCCGTGCCCGTCGGGAAGGTGCCATCGACCGGGAAGACCGACACCGGCAGGCTGTCGCCCTTGCCGGCAATCATCGGCAGGGTCAGCTTGCGGACGAATTCCGAAGCTTGCTGGCCCAACCGCTCGGGGATGCAGATTTCGCTGGCCACGAACTCGGCAGGCAGCGGTACTTCATGCAGGCAGGCCAGGGTCTTGTCGATGGCCCGGTAATTCAGTTCGGCAATGCGCCGGCCCTTGCGACCGTAGGTCTTTTCAACGGCATGCTTGATCGCGGCGATGGCTTCGTCCTGCGGCAGGATGCCGGAGATGGCGAAGAAGCAGGTCTGCATCACGGTATTGATGCGCCGCCCCATGTCGGCCTCGAGCGCCACCTGGTAGGCGTCGATGACGTGGAAGTGGATGCGTTTGGCGACCATCTGCTGCTGCATGGCAGCCGGCAAGGTCGCCCAGATCTTGTCGGCCGGCACGGGCGTATTGAGCAGGAAGACTGCGCCCGGCGCGGCATGCGCCAGCAGGTCGTGGGTTTCAAGGAAAAGCGGCTGGTGGCAGGCGATGAATTTGGCGTCGCCCTCCCCCGTCAGGTAGGTAGCGCGGATCGGCTGCGACCCGAAACGCAGGTGCGACACCGTCATGGCGCCCGATTTCTTCGAGTCATAGACGAAATAGCCCTGGGCAAAGAGATCGGTTTCGTCGCCGATAATCTTGATCGAATTCTTGTTGGCCGAGACGGTGCCGTCCGAGCCCAGGCCGTAGAAAACGGCGCCGAAGGTCTCGCGCACGGCGTCGCTGCGGAAAGCGGGGTCGTAGGGCAGCGAGAGATGCGTCACATCATCGTTGATGCCGACGGTGAACTGGCGTTTCGGCGATGAGGCCTTCAAGGCATCAAAAACCGCCAGCACCATGGCCGGATTGAATTCCTTGGAAGCCAGCCCGTAGCGCCCGCCGACGACCTTGGGCAGCCTGGCGAAACGCGGCGTTTCGCTGCTCGCATTTTCGGCCAGGGCGACCAGCACATCCTTGAACAGCGGCTCGCCATCGGCTCCCGGTTCCTTGCAGCGGTCGAGCACGGCGATGGCTTTGGTCGTCAAAGGCAGCGCCGCGAGCAGCGCTTCGGGCGCCCACGGCCGGTAGAGGCGAACCTTGAGCAGGCCGACTTTCTGACCCTGGCGGTTCATGTGCTCAACCGTCTCCTGCGCCGTTTCCGCCCCCGAACCCATCATGACGATGACGCGCTCGGCATCCGGCGCACCGATGTAATCGAAGAGC
>CAIYYE010000142.1 GCA_903930395.1 uncultured beta proteobacterium | reverse complement strand
GATGTCGGTGAAACCAGCGCCACGGTGCGCAGCCTGGCCTGTCAGGGCCTCGGCTACATGGGCATCAAGCTCGACGAGGAAAAGAACCGCAACCTGAGCAACATCGACCAGTTTGCCGTCATTTCAGCCGACGATTCCCCGGTCACCATCCTTGTCGTCGCCAACGACGATGAGCGTCTGGTCGCCTGGGAAACCCTGCGCTCGATCGAACGCAACGCCCTGCTCCTCGCTGCCAAGGCCGAAGACGCGCCGATCCCGGTGGAAATCTCGGCCCACCACGTGCATCTCTCGCAAGCCGATGTCGAAAAGCTGTTCGGCCCCGGCCACCAGCTGACGCCGGAACACGAACTGTCGCAGCCCGGCCAGTTCGCCTGCGCCGAAAAGGTCCATCTGGTCGGTCCCAAGGGTCGCATCGCCAATGTCCGCGTGCTCGGCCCGACACGCAAGGAAACCCAGGTCGAAATCGCCATGACCGAGCAGTTCAAGGTCGGCATCCAGCCGCCTATCCGCGAGTCCGGCGACCTTGCCGGCACCCCCGGCATGACGCTCGAAGGCCCCTACGGCACTTCGGTCATCGAACGCGGCGTGATCTGCGCCCAGCGCCACATCCACATGACGCCGGAAGACGCCATGCGCTTCCATGTCCGCGACAAGTACGTCGTCCGCGTCCGCATCGAAGGCGAGCGCCAGCTCATCTTCGGCGACGTCGTCGTCCGCGTGAATCCGGGCTATCGCCTGGCCATGCACATCGACACCGACGAAGGCAACGCCGGCAACATCCAGACCGGCATGCTCGGCTACATCGAGGAAATCCAGAGCCGGCACTGAGCGGCACTGGGGATGGCCGGCCAGTCCGGCCATCCGGTTTGCGGAGAGCCGCGTCTCAGGTCACAAGGCGTCGACCGAGGGTGATGACCATCTGATCCATTCCGGCCGGTTTTCTGCAACGTGGAACAAGGCCGCGACCACATGGCGGTCGTATTTTGTGCCGGTCTCGCTCAACAACTTGTCGAGTGTCTGCTCCAGCGGCACCCCGGCGCGGTAGGCGCGCGCGCTGACCATGGCGACGAAGGCATTGGCCACGGCCAGTATCCGGCTTTCAATCAACAGATCGGACTCCTTCAAGCCGGCGGGATAACCACTGCCATCCAGATGCTCGCTCTTCTGGGCAATGACGTCGATGACCGGCCCTTCGAACTCGATTGCCTTGAGTACGGCCACCGAGTGCTGGACATGGGACTGCATGGTCTTCTGTTCTTCCGGCGTCAGCATTTCCGGCTTGGTCAGCAAATCCCTGGGCAGGAACATTTTGCCAACATTGGCCAGTTTCGCCGCCATATCGAGGGTTTCGGCCGAGGCATCACCGAGTCCCAGTTCACGGGCGATAGCCCCGGCGACCAGGGCTGTCCGCATCGAGTGCTCGGTACAGAAGGGATCATGCGAATCGACGATGCAGGTGAGCACCCCGACCAGTTGCTGCATCAAGGCCTGGCGCTTTTTCTGAGCATTCTGCTCGAGCGTCATGTCGCGCGCCAGACAAAGGACCAGCCCCGAACCCTCCGCTGACGGGATGGGCACAGCAGAAAAATAATTCTGGCTGACGGCACTGGCAATATCCAGATCCACCATGCGTGACACGACTTGCGACGAGTTCAGGCTTTCAAGCACGAGTTCATCGATGCGATGGGCCACGGCGGGACCGATGACACTGGATAGCGTCTTGCCGCGCAGTTCATCCGGTGACTCATTGACGAGAGAACCGAAGGCCTTGTTGCAGAATTTCAGGCGCTCATGCTCAACGGTGAAGATGAGGTCCGGTGTGCCATCCATGACACTGAGCAGCAACGCCGACTGCTCGGCCAACTGCTGCGACTTGCTGCGCAGCTCGTCAGAGACCAGTCGCTCCTTGACGCTGGCACCATGCCGCCAGGCGGCAATCAAGCCTGCCGCGATCACCAGAACGGCAAAAGTCAGTGAGATCAGGAGAAAGCGCTGATGATCCCGTGATTCCTTGAGGGCCTCCACGGCGTCAATTTTCTGGACCAGAATCCAGGGCGTCTGGCGAAAACTTCGACTCACCGTCAAAACCTCGCGGCCGGCGTAATCGAGATTCATCGCAAAATTTCCCGGCCTGTTCAGCGCCTCAACCTCCACCTGATTCGGCGCCGTGAGCGAGACCTGCTTGCGCAAGGGTGCGGTACCGTCCGCCAGCGGAGAAAGGAAGGCGATGGCATCACCCTCGCGCCGGATCAACAAGGTTTCGTCCGCGCTCGTCACCGAGCCCTTGCGCAACAGCAAGGGGAACAACTCGTCGCGAGCCCGCTTGACCCCCGCAATGGCAGCAATCGGACGCTGACCGGGTTCGTTGGACTGAACAGAAAACACCGGAATGGCAAAGCCCAGCACCACCTCGCCGCCCGCATTTTCATAAATATCCTGCAGCGCGGGCTTGCCCGTTTCCATGGCCCGGAGCAGGGTCGCCTTCAAGGCATCATCTTTCTGGAAGCCTGCAGTCGCCACAATGGTCTTGCCGGCAGCATCGACGATGACGATTCCCGAGTCGGCGGCAGCCGCGACGTTGGCCTGAACCTTGGTTTTCTGGCTGGCCAGGGAAAAGCCGCTTTTCTCGGCGGTCGTTTCAAGCAGATTGCGCAGATACGCGAACTGTGCCGCCTGGGCATCCACGGTCTCGGCATCCGGGGCAACGAGCAACTGCGAGAGATAAAAACGCAAGGACGCATTTTCGGCCAGCTCCCTGACCACCGCATACTGCGTATCTATCCACTGATTGAGGCTTTGCGCCCGCGTTTCGGCGACCACACCGAGCAGCGTTTCCCAGGCACGAAGATCGCGCTCCTTCTCGCTGGCCGCATAGTTAACGATAGCCCAGACACCGGCAGCCAGGAGCAAGGCCAGGGCCAGCGCGGCTGGCGCCCACTGGTGACGCCACATTCGAGATTTCATGATTGTTCTATCCTGGCTGCGAAGCATGCACGCCGGCCCGACCACGGCGCCGGAGAACGCCCATCGGAAGACAGCGGGAAAGCCCGTTGAAAATTGCAAATAGTAAGCGGTCCTGCTTCAGTCACAGGTTTCGGCTGGTACGGCGAGACGTACAGACCGGGGCGATTTCTCATGGCAAATGCATCCACCAGTTACGTTCATTGAGCGAAAAAACAGGCACGTAGTGGGCAATCTTTTGATGGGAAACGACTTCCCTGACCTGATTGTCCAGAATAAAAATGTCATCCGGCGTATAGACCGCGAGCACGGCATGGGGGATACGCAGATTGGTATCCTGCACGACCACGACTCGCAAGGAGTCGGCCGGCACCCCCAGCTGTCTCAGCGAAAAATACTTGATGATGGCGAAATCCTCGCAATCGCCACCCAGGGTCAGAAACTCGCGCGGAATTGCCCAATAGTCCGAGCGACCGTAATTGTCCTGATCCAGCACATAGCGAAAACGATTGGAAAAGTCATTCACCACCGCCAGCTGATCGCGCGCCCCATGGCCGCGCATCGAGGCTATCATCTCCAGCCACGCCGGCACCTTGCAAAGATTGACCGGGCAATTCTCCGGAGTCGGCCGATCATCGGCATGGCGACGCATGACAGTGACCCACTGGGGAAAGATCGAGAATCCTTCCTTGCGATCCTCCCGGACGCTGAAGAGCTTACGCTCGAAGGACTGGATTTCTGCCGCTGCAGCAAACGGAAAGCAGGCCCCGATCACCCATATGAAGGCCTGTATCGATACAAGAACAAGGGCTTGCACGTATCAATCCCGGCAGGAACGAGGCAAACACATTTTTCGCACGGGCACGCTCCGAACTATCGAATCTGCAAGTTTACTGTCGAATCACTTCAAAGTTGCAAAAACCCTACGCCAGGGCGGCTAACAAGGCAATTCTGGAAGCAATTTGGAGACATGAGCAGGCGCAACATTTACAATCAAACAATTTAACAATCTGGTACCAACATACCATAGTCAGATATAGAGGCACGATACATGAATGCTCGCCAAGCAGAAACCATTGACACCCTGAAACGCGTCTGCCTGCCTGTGTTTCTGGCTATTGCCGGACTCTCGACAGCGGCTGCGCAAGAGACGGTTGATACGGACAAGCTTTTCAAGGAAGGCATTTTCCTGCGCGAGCAAGGCCAGGTATTCAGTGCCATTGAAGCGCTCGAAACAGTATTGAGTAACAATCCGTCGCTCAATCGGGCGCGACTGGAACTGGCGGTTGCCTACTATCGTGCGCTCAATCTCGAACAAGCGACCCAACAGAGCCAAAAGGTTCTCGACGACCCGAAGACGCCGGAAAACGTTCGTCTGGCGGTGCTCACCTTCCTCGCCCAGATCAAGCGCGACCAGGCCGAATTGCTGGCCAAGCCGCATACTTGGGAGCCCTCCGTTTCCCTGGGTGTCCTCTACGACACCAATGTCAACGTTGGCCCCAGCGGCGCGACCCTGCCCGGCGGCCTGGTGCTCCAACCCGGCTCGACGCCGCAACATGACTGGGCGACCGTGGCCCAAGCAGGCGTTGCCCACACCTACAGCTCACCGATGGTCATGCGCATCGGCGAAACGGCAGCCCGCTTCATCTGGCAAACCAGTGCCGGCCTGTATCACAAGAACTACGCTGAAAAAACCGATTTCAACCTGACCGCGCTCTCGCTATCGACCGGCCCGGCCTGGGTGGCACCCAACAAATGGCGCGCCAAACTCAACCTGCAGGGTGATGCGCTTTACCTCGGCGGCAACTATCTCGGCTTCTACAGCTCGATTTCACCGACCTTCACCTTGCAACTGAAAAGCGGCGAGCTGACTTGGGATGCCCTGGCACTCAACAAGAATTTTGATCGCCAGGCCGATGCCGGGCGTGACAGCAACTTCTACTCGACCGGCCTCTCCTATGGCCATCTTTTCCTGCAGGGCAAACTGGCGGTTCAGCTCGGACTCCACGCCTTCGTCGAAGATGCCGCCGACAGCCGATTCAGCAACGACGGCTGGGAAACCTTTGTCGGCGCCAACGTCGTCGCCTGGGAGAATGGCTCGGTGTTCGGACGCTACAGCTACAAGGAAGCGAAACACGATGGACTTGAACCCGTGTTCAACCTGGCCCGTGATGAAACAGAGAACCGCATGGAAGTCGGTTTTAGCCATAACTTCAAGCAAAGCCTGCTCAAGGACTGGCGCCTGTCCGGCAGTTGGCAATTCACCGATAGCCGCTCCAATGTGAGCATCTACACCTATGAACGTGAAGTGGTCGGGGTCAATCTGGGGCGTTCGTTCTAAGCCGACTCCCTCAATCCGACCGCAAAGGGCGCCCATCGGCGCCCTTTTTTCGTCTGCATTTCTTGAGATGGGCGTCGCCAGGGATCTCATTTGCGAAGAATGAGAAATCCCTCACAGTTCGCCCCAGAATTGGCGCGACATGCTGGAAATGAAAATCTACACTTGGTCTATGGGGAGTCCCTGAAAACCACGAAGAGGAAACATCATGACCAACAATCGCACAATAATTGCCGCATGTGTCGCTGCCCTCTTAGCCAGCACCCCGGTATTTGCAAAAGATTCGTCACATTTCCATGAGGCCGACTGGAGCAAGGTCAAATCGTATGGCAATGTTTCAGTTTCACAGGATTCAGTTGAAAGCTGGGGCGCATGGACCGACTTTGTCGAACCGGCAGCGGGCGGCCCTATCGTCAATCCGATACAACTTCTGGGTGCGGGCAGCGTCGATCGCTATCGCAACATCCCTGGAACCGTCACTCCGCCGGTCAATCCGCCGGTAGACACGGGCGTCTGTGGCGCTGGGGACTGGTGTGGATACTCGGTCTTTACACAATCCGGCGAAAACTCCCGCTCTCGTTACAACTCGGACGATGATCATGGTCATCACGGATCGAAAAAAGGATATTCGGGTGGTCTTTTCGCCCTGACACTGACGGCCCCGGATGGATCGCCCGGAGAAGGCACGGCCTCCTGGCGCCTCGCATCACCTGAAACTGGTTCCGAGTTGGCGAACTCCGGCAGTCCTATGTGGGCAAACTTTGGGGGCGGCGACCTCAGCCCCGAGGTTTGGGATACGCGAACGGTGAAGCAGTGGGTTGCCGCTCATTGGGAAGGACAAGGGAGAAATAGGCGATGGGTCAGTGGTCACTTTGAACGTGTGACTGAAACCTATCTCAAGTTCAGTGAAGGCGAACAGTGGAACAACACTGACAATGGCCTGGCTCACTTTATGGCCTCCGACAAGTCCGAAGACGGTTATGGCTTCATGAAGGGTTTCTCCGACAACCTTAAAGCCAATGAAGCGACCAACGCCATTGACCGGACGCCGTTCGACTGGCTCGGTGACAGGCC
Organism: uncultured beta proteobacterium; assembly: GCA_903930395.1. Taxonomy (GTDB): domain Bacteria; phylum Pseudomonadota; class Gammaproteobacteria; order Burkholderiales; family Rhodocyclaceae; genus Azonexus. The sequence goes on along the minus strand of CAIYYE010000142.1, from coordinate 1,623 downwards.
ATTCACTGACGCCATCAAGGCAAAGGACAGTCAGGTTGCCGTCGGGGAGTATTCCCGTACCGTCTGGGCCTACACCAATGGGCAGGATAGCGAGCGCTATCCCTATGAAAGCGAATCCACCCCAACAACTACCCGCGGTTTCTATGTAGCAGGTCTAAGCACGCCCCAGGCCTATCTGGATGCGCAGAAGGCTGGCGATGTCGTTGCCTTGTATTCGGGCGGCAGTTTTGACGGGAATAGTCAAGGGCACGTAGCCATTCTGGTCAACTTCAAGCCTGCGACGTGGAGCGGCGTCTGGTACGGCGGTGACAACAAGAACGCCATGAATTTCATGGCCACAGGTGATGTCGTCGGTGCCAAGATCACTTCGAATGCCGTTGCGTCTATCCCCGAGCTGAATTCAAGCCGGGTATCTTACGCAGGCAGCGTTCAAGGTACGTTCTACGGGCAGCAGGCCGCCACAATCGGCGGTCTCACAAACGTGAGCAAGTCGGTAAATGACCAGGTGATCAACACCCAGAATGCTGTTTTCCTGGTTAACAAGGTCGCCAGCACGAGCGCCAGTCCCAAGTAAGGCATACGAAAGGTGGCGAGCGCTCAAAGATAGCTGCCGACACCTGACGAACTGTCGATCTCTCGCAAATGCCGTTCAGTGAAGACTGAACGGCATTTTTATTTTATCGGCGAGCCCCTGAGCGGCCATCGCCGAAGGCGCTTCATATTTTCAGCCGGACCGGCCTACAATTCAATGTCATAGCCTTGAACTGGATAAGCCATGCCGACTCGTTTTCTTCGCCCCGCCCTGCGCGGGCTGGCCCTCATCTCGATACTCGCCCTGGCCGAAGCAGGCTGGGCATGCACCACGGTAGTCCTCGACCGGGAAAACGCCTTTCTGTTTGGCAGGACCTACGACTGGGCTTTTGAGCAGGCCAATGTCACGCTCAACGTCCGTGGCGTCGCAAAAACATCCTTCGCCGCACCGCCGAACGGCCAGCCCCTGCAGTGGACTTCGCGCTATGCCAGCCTGAGCTTCAACCAGTATGGGCAGGACATGCCCATGGGCGGCATGAATGAAGCCGGGCTGGTGGTCGAGACGATGTGGCTGGACGAGACACGCTACCCCGAGAACAGCGACCTGCCGCGCATCGACAACATCCAGTGGGTCCAGTACATGCTGGACACTGCCGCCAATGTGCCCGAACTGCTGGCCGCCACGGCCAATGTTCATGTCGTTTCAGGCGGCGCATCGAAAGTGCACTACCAGGTCTGCGACCGCAGCCGCGCCTGCGCCGTGGTCGAATTCCTTGATGGCAAGCTCACCGTTTATCAAGGCCCGTCCCGCCCGATACCGGTACTGACCAACTCGCCCTACATGGCTGCACTGGCCTACCGGCATCGGGCCAGAAGCAACCCCCATGCGCGCGAAGCCGATAGCCAGAGTTCCCTCAACCGCTTCCTGACCGCCGAGAAAAGTCTCCGGGCCATGCCGGCCGCGAGCAAGGAAATGCTCTTCGCAGGACTCGACATGGTCAGCTCCCGCCGCATCATGATTGAGCCCGAGACCAGCCTGACCGGCTCGACCGTCTGGCAAATCGTCTACGACCCGGAGCAAGGCGAGGTCAG
>CAIYYE010000141.1 GCA_903930395.1 uncultured beta proteobacterium | reverse complement strand
GGTCAAGGGGACGCTGGTGCGCGGCATCCTGCCCGAGCAGGAGGACCGCGTCGCCGATTTTCGCAAGACCATCCAGAGCGGCAGTCTCGATGATCTGCGGCCGGGTGAGTTCGGGGTGGTGCTTGGTGCCGATCTGGCCCGCTCGCTGCGCGTGTTCACCGGCGACAAGCTGACCCTCATCGCGCCCCAGGGCACGGTGACGCCGGCCGGCGTCATGCCGCGCCTGAAGTCCTTCAAGGTGGTCGGTATTTTCGAGGTCGGCATGTATGAGTACGACTCGGGGCTGGCCCTGATCAATCTGGAAGACGCGCAGAAGCTCTACCAGATGGATGACAGGGTGACTGGTGTGCGCCTCAAGGTGGATGATCTCTTCCAGGCGCCGCGCATTGCCCGCGAGCTGGTCCGCCATATCGATGCCGATGCCTACCTGAGCGACTGGACCAAGAGCCACGCCAATTTCTTCCGTGCCGTGCAGATCGAGAAGAACATGATGTTCATCATCCTCTCGCTGATCGTTGCGGTGGCCGCCTTCAACCTCGTGTCGACGCTGGTCATGGCGGTGACCGACAAGCAGGCCGACATCGCCATCCTGCGCACGCTCGGCGCACGGCCGCTGTCGATCATGGCGATTTTCGTCGTCCAAGGTGCGCTGGTCGGTTTCATCGGGCTCGGGCTGGGCATCGTCGGCGGTGTGCTGCTGGCGCTCAACATCGATACCGTCGTGCCCTTCATCGAACAAATGCTCGGTGTGCATTTCCTCTCGAAGGAGGTCTATTACATCTCTGACCTGCCATCCGAATTGCAGTGGGGCGATGTCTGGGGTGTCACGCTGATCGCTTTCGTGCTGGCACTGCTGGCGACGCTTTACCCAAGTTGGCGGGCTTCCCGCGTCAATCCGGCGGAGGCCCTGCGCTATGAGTGAACCGATACTGATCGCCCGCGGTCTGTCCAAGGTCTTTCGTGGTGGCGGGCTCGAGGTGCCGGTGCTCTCCGGCATCGATCTGGTCGTCAATCCGGGCGAAACGGTGGCCGTGGTCGGTGCCTCCGGCTCGGGCAAGAGCACCTTGCTGCACCTGCTGGGCGGGCTGGATACGCCATCGACGGGCGACGTGACCCTGATGGGACGCGATTTTTCGGCGCTCGGCGAGGTGGCCCGAGGCGACTGGCGTAACCGCCACCTTGGCTTCGTCTATCAGTTCCATCATCTGCTGGCCGAGTTTTCGGCGCTGGAAAATGTTGCCATGCCGCTGCTCATTCGCCGGATGGAACGCGGCGAGGCGCTGGACAAGGCCCGCCAGATTCTTACCGCTGTCGGCCTTGGCCACCGGCTGGAACACCGGCCGGGCGAACTGTCCGGTGGCGAACGCCAGCGCGCCGCCATTGCCCGCGCCCTGGTCAGCGACCCTTCATGCCTGCTGGCCGACGAGCCGACCGGCAATCTCGACAGCCATACCGCCTCGGTGGTGTTCGGCCTACTCATCGATCGGGTGCGCGAGCAGCAGGCCAGTCTTATCGTGGTCACGCATGACCAGCGACTGGCGGCAAAGGCGGATCGCGTCCTGAATTTGAATGACGGTATCCTTTGCGAATAGTTTGATAAGTGTAAAATATTATTAAATGTTATTAAAATAACATCCGTGGTGTTGATGTCTGCACGTCGTCCAGGAGACAGGAAATGCAAGTGATTTTTTCCCCGGCTATCGCCCTGATGAACAGGCTTCGTTACAACAGCAAATTCTTGCTGCTCGGGGCGGCCGTATCGGTGGTCATGGTGGTCCTGCTCTATTCGGTTTTTTCCTTTCTGAGCCGCGATATCGAGACGGCCCGTCAGGAACTGCTGGGTCTGCAGATGCTCAAGCCGCTCAACCAGATGGCCCAGGTCATGCAGCAGCACCGCGGCTTGTCATCCGGCGTGCTCAACGGCAATGAGGCGATGAAGGACAAGCGCGCTGCCAAGGAAAAGGAAGTCGCCGCTGCCGTAGCGCTGGCCGATGCCGCACTGCCCCCCGTATTGCGTGATGCGGCTGACTGGAAGGCGATTCGCCAGGACTGGGAGACCATTGCCAGCCAGGGACTGAGCTGGACGCCGCCGGAAAATATCAAGCGCCATACGCAGATGATAGGCAAGCTCCTGCAATTCATGGTGACCGTGGCCGACGAGACGCAGTTGACCCTCGATCCGATCATGGATACCTACTATTTCATGGATACCCTGGTCACCAAGATGCCGGCCATGCTCGAGCAGATGGGCGTGACGCGGGCCAGGGGCACCGGCTTGCTGACCAAGAAGGAAATGACGGCGCAGCAACGGGTCGATCTTTCGGCAGTAGTGGCGCAGATGGAAGGCACACTGCAGGCCCAGAATATCAATCTGGAAAAGGTGATGCGCTTTGCGCCGGCCCTGAAGGATGGGCTGTCGGGGCCGACCAAGGAGTTTTCGGTCGGGGCTCAAAAGATTTTTGCGCTGGTGCGTGAGGACATCCTGACCGAGAAATACGTCACCTCGCCGCAGGATTACTTTGCCATGGTCACCCAGGTCATCGATCTCGGCTACAAGGTCATGTACGACACGCTGATGCCGCAGTTCGAGCGGCAATTGCAGGATCGGCTCGAGCAGTCGCGTCAGGTCCTGGCCTTCGAGATCGGGCTGGCTATCTGCACCTTCCTGCTGGTCGGCTATCTGGGCATCGGCACCTATTATTCCGTCATCAACAGCGTCGGTGATTTTTCGCAGGGTGCGCGCCGTCTTGCCGATGGCGACCTGACCACCAGGTTCGATACCGACGGGGTCGATGAACTGCATTCAGCCGGCAAGAATTTCAACGGCATGGCGGCGGCATTCCGCAATCTGCTCGGCGGTGTAAAAGACGATGTCCGGCAACTCAACCTGGCGGCGGAGCAGTTGGCCGCATCGAGCCAGCAGATTTCTTCCGGCACATCCCGGCAAAGCGATTCAGCCAGCAGCATGGCGGCTGCCGTCGAGGAAATGACGGTCGGTATCGATCATATTTCCCGGAACGCGCAGGATGCGCAGATGTATTCGCGGGAGTCGGACGAGGTGGCGACGCGCGGCGGGCAGATCGTCCAGTCCGTGGTCAATGAAATCCAGGCCATCGCCCAGACCGTCAATGAGTCAGCTAGCGCTGTCGAGGCGCTGGGCCGGCAGTCCGAACAGATCTCGGCGATTGTCGGGACGATCAAGGAAATTGCTGACCAGACCAACCTGTTGGCCCTCAACGCCGCCATTGAGGCGGCACGGGCGGGCGAATCGGGTCGGGGCTTTGCCGTCGTTGCCGACGAGGTCAGGAAACTGGCCGAACGCACCGCCAAGTCGACCCATGAAATTACCGCCATGATCGAGGCCGTCCAGACCGGCACCGCCACCGCCGTTTCCTCCATGAAGCAGGGGGTTCAGCGGGTTTCGTCCGGCGTCGCGCAGGCCCAGCTGGCGGGCGAGGCGATCGGCCAGGTCCAGGCCCAGTCGCGCCAGGTTCTCTCGGCCGTTTCCGAAATCAGTGTTGCCCTGCGCGAGCAGGCCACCGCCAGTACCGATATTGCCCAGAACGTCGAACGGATCGCCCTGATGGCCGAAGAAAATAGCGCCGCCGCCAGTGGCAATGCGACCACCTCCGAGTCCCTGCGCAAACTGTCGCAAGGCTTGAGTGCGGCTATTGCACAATTCAAGACTTGAGGATCGAGGGGCTAAAAGCTACCGACTGGGAAAAGCCTTTCGGCGGCGCCAAGCCCTGATCAGATAGATCCGCCAGGCGCCTTTTGTGGCGAAGTAGCCGAGCAGGGCGAGGCCGCTGGCGAGGAGGACGAGGCCGATGCCCAGCGGTTTGGCGACGGCCAGCATCCAGTTTTGCATGGCGCTCGTCCAGCCGATGAAGTCGATGGCGTTGAAGGCCGGCGGAGTGATGAATCCATTGCCTTCGCCGATGGTGAGGCGGCCAATCTGGTAGGCCAGCAGATAGAGCGGAACAATCGTCAGCGGGTTGGTGTAGAAGGTTACGAACAGGGCGAGCGGCAGGTTGACGCGAAAGACCAGCGCGCTGATGGCGGCACCGAGCATTTGCAGTGGTCCGGGAATCAGTCCGCAGAAAAGGCCCGCCGCCACGGCGCCGGCCGCCGAATGACGGTTCAGGTGCCAGAGACGCGGATGCAGCAAGGACGACTGGAACGGCTTTAACCAGGGGTTGTTGCGTATCGTCTGGTGATCCGGGAGGTATTTTTTCAGGGTGCGGCGCATGGCCCTATTATTCACCGGGCCAGCCAACTCGTCACGGCTGTCATCAAACCGGTCTGGATGGATATCCATATTGCATACTCCGGGTTTAGTATCCCGCCATGCGCCTGAATATCCTCGCCTTCGCTGTCGCTGTGCTCGGCCTGCAGATGCAGCCGGTCCTGCCCGATTGGGGCCCGTGGGCTGTCGGTGGGCTGTCGCTGCTATTGGTGCAGGTACTGCCACGCCTGCGCTGGTCGGGCTGGGCCTCCCGTGTGCTGGTGCTGCTTGCCTGTGCGGCACTGGGGATGGCCTGGGCTGCATGGCGGGCCGAGATCCGGCTGGCCGATCAACTTCCTGTCGAGCAGGAAGGTCGCGATGTCGAGGTGGTCGGCGTAATCGCTGCGTTGCCGCAGGATTTCAGCAACGGCTCACGCTTCGAGTTCGACGTCGAGCGGGTCATCACCGCCGGCGCCACTGTACCCGGACGCATCATGCTGTCCTGGTATCAGGGTCGGCGCGACGATGAGCCGTTCGAGCGACTGGCGGTGCGGCCCGGCGAGCGCTGGCGTTTTACCGTACGCCTCAAGCGGCCGCATGGCAACGCCAATCCGGGCGGTTTCGATTACGAGGCCTGGCTTTTCGAACGCAATATCCGGGCGACCGGCACCATCCGCCCGAACCCGCCGCAGCGTCTGGACGACATGGTCTGGCAAACGGATTACACCATCGAGCACCTGCGGCAGATGATTCGCAACTCGTTTGCCCAGCTTCTGCCGGAAGCCTCCTACCCGTGGGCCGGCGTACTGGTGGCCTTGGTGATCGGCGACCAGAAGGCCATACAGAGCGACTTGTGGACGACCTTCAACCGGACTGGGACGACGCATCTCATGAGCATTTCCGGCCTGCATGTGACGATGGTCGCGGCGCTCTTCGGCTGGCTGGTTTCGGCTGGCTGGCGGCGCGTGCCGGCGCTGGCACTCCGCTGGCCGACGCAAAAGGCCGGACTGCTCGCGGCCTGCCTTGGCGCACTCGCATACTCGCTGCTCGCCGGTTTTGCCGTGCCTGCCCAGCGTACGCTTTACATGCTTCTGGTTGCCGCCGCTGCGATGCTTTCCGGACGCATCGTGGCACCCAGCCGGATATTGTGCCTGGCGCTGCTCGTCGTCCTCCTGTTCGACCCCTGGGCCGTGCAGGCGGCAGGCTTCTGGCTGTCGTTCGGGGCGGTCGGCGCCTTGCTTTACATCGGCTCGGCCAACGTTGGCGAGGCTTCGGGCTGGCGGGGGGATGTCCGTACCTGGGGTGTCGTGCAATGGGCGGCAACCCTGGCCTCGCTGCCTATCCTGTTGCTAGTCTTCCAGCAGTTTTCGCTGGTCTCGCCCCTGGCAAATGCCCTGGCGATTCCGGTCATCAGCTTCATCGTGACGCCGTTGGCGCTGCTTGGGGCGCTGGTCCCGTGGTGGCCTATCCTGTGGCTGGCGCATGCGGTCATGGCTTGGCTCATGCTCTTTCTCGACTGGTGCGCCACATGGCCTGTCTGGGTGGCGCCGGCACCGCCGCTGTGGACGGCCCTGGCGGCCGGGTTCGGTGTGGCTGTCTGCCTCTTGCCGCGGGGCCTGCCGGGACGCTGGCTGGGTGCCGTGCTGTTTTTCCCGGCCCTGTTCTGGCCGGCCGAAAAACCGGCCGAGGGTATGGTGTGGGTGAGCATTCTTGATGTCGGGCAGGGGCTGGCCAGTGTCGTCCGGACGCGCGAGCACACGTTGATCTACGATCCGGGGCCGCTGTACAGCGCCGAGTCGGATGCCGGGCAGCGGGTGGTCGTGCCCTATCTGCGAAACCAGGGTATCGGCTTTGTCGATATCCTGATGGTGACGCATCGTGACAGCGATCATTCCGGTGGCACGGGCTCTGTGCGGGCGGCGCTGCGGGTCGGCGAAGTGCTTTCGTCGGTGGCCGGCATGGGTGGCCGGCAATGCATCGCCGGTCAGCGCTGGGTATGGGATGGCGTGGTTTTCGAGGTGCTGCATCCGGCTGCCGAAGCGTATGGCCTCGCCAGCAAGTCGAACCATCTCTCCTGTGTGCTGCGCATCGAGACCGGCGGGCGCCGCCTGTTGCTGACCTCGGATATCGAGGCGCCCGACGAGACGGCCTTGCTCCAGCGCTATCCGGGTGATCTGGCGGCCGATCTCCTGCTCATGCCGCATCACGGCTCGAAAACCTCGTCTACGCCCGCCTTCGTGCAGGCGGTCGGAGCCGGCAATGCGGTCATCCCGGTCGGCTACCGCAGCCGTTTCGGTCATCCCAAGGCCGAGGTGGTGGCCCGCTACGAGGCCTTGGGGGCGAGCATCTGGCGAACCGATCGAGATGGTGCCGTCAGCATCAGGCTGGGCGGGGAGGGCGTGGCTGTGTCAGGATGGCGGCATGAACATCGCCGCTATTGGCACGGCCGGTGATACATTGAGCGGGGAGGAGAGACCATGAAATTCAAACAACAGATCGTGCAATGTCTCGGGCCATCGGGCCTGCATCGGATGGCTTATACCGAGTGGGGTGCCCGCGACAATCCGCGTGTGCTCATCTGCGTCCATGGCCTGACGCGCAATGGTCGCGATTTCGACGCCCTGGCCGAGGCCATGTCCGGACATTACCGTGTCATCTGCCCGGATGTCGTCGGTCGCGGTCAGAGCAGCCATCTACGTGATCCGGCTGCCTATGGCATTCCGCAATACGTCGCCGACATGGTGACGCTGATCGCCCGCCTCAATGTCGAGACCGTGCATTGGGTCGGCACCTCGATGGGGGGGCTGATCGGCATGGGGCTGGCAGCGCAGGATGGAACGCCGATCCGCAAGATGGTGCTCAACGATGTCGGGCCGGTGATTACCGCCGAATCGTTGCAGCGCATCGGCACCTATGTCGGCACCGACCCGGACTGGGCGACTTTTGAAGAGGCGTTGGCCTTCGTCAAGTTCGTCAGCGAGCCCTTCGGCCCGCTGACCGAGGCGCAGTGGTATCACCTGACCGAGACGAGCATAGTCCAGGGCTCCGACGGCCGCTGGCGCTTCCGCTACGACCCGCGTATCGCCGAGCCTTTCCGGGCTGCCTTTGCTGACAAGGATATCGACCTCTGGCCGCTCTACGCCCAGATCAAATGTCCGACCATGGTCATTCGCGGTGCCCTGTCCGATCTGCTGACGCGTGAAACCTGGCAGAAAATGGCGACTTGCGGTCCGCAAGCCAGACTGGCTGAAATCGAAGGGGTCGGGCATGCCCCGATGTTCCAGTCGGCGGAGCAGATCGCCGTAGTTAGAGATTTCCTGTTGAGCGCATGAAACACATCGTTGTTGAAGGGCTTAAGCTCGAATATCGCGATTTTCCGGCCACGGCCGAGGGCTTGCCAACGCTCTTGCTGCTCCACGAGGGCCTGGGCAGCGTCGGCATGTGGCGGCATTTTCCCGAAAAGCTGGCAGCGGTTACAGGTTGTCGGCTCATCGTCTGGTCACGCGCCGGCTATGGTGGTTCCGAGGCTTATCCGGAACCGCGCACGCCGCTTTACATGCACCGCGAGGGCGAGGTGATGCTGCCGGCCCTGCTCGCGGCGCTGGGCATCGAACGTCCCGTGCTGATCGGCCACAGCGATGGTGGCAGCATTGCACTGATCTTTGCCGGGGCTTTCCCCGAGGTGCCGCAGGCTGTTGCCGTCATGGCGCCGCACGAGTTTGTCGAAGAGGTCACGCTGGCCGGTATTCGCGCGGCTAAGACAACCTGGGAGACGACCGATTTCCCGAAAAAGCTGGCGCGCTATCACCATGCGCAGACCGAACGCGTCTTTGCCGACTGGAACGATACCTGGCTCTCACCGGCCTTCCGTGACTGGAACATCGAAAGCTATTTACCGAAAATCCGCTGTCCGGTACTCGCCATCCAGGGCGAGGACGACGAATACGCGACGATGCGTCAGATCGACGTCATTGCCGAGCAGGTGCCCGGCACGCAATTGCTCAAACTGCCCCGCTGCGGCCACTCGCCGCACCGCGATCAGGAGGCGGCAGTGCTCGATGCGCTGTCCGCCTTCGTCAGGCGGGCCAGCGGGTCCTGCAGGTAATAGCGGCAGAGCAGGCCGTAAATGGCCGGATATTCATCGGCGATGAGATCGGGTGTCTCGAAGAAGCACTCGGTGAATACGGCGAAAAACTCGGCCGG
>CAIYYE010000140.1 GCA_903930395.1 uncultured beta proteobacterium | reverse complement strand
GGCGCCGGCAGAGCAACATCCTCAGGCGCGGCAGGCAAGGGCATGGGCAGACGTTCGGGCATTACCATCAGATCGTTCTCCTGCGCCCCCGAGTGTAAACTTCAGACAGTCGAATGTCTCACTCTTGTTGGCACGGAGGGGCCAGCGGTCTGCAGGCTGGGCCCGCTGGCGTGACAACACCGCTGGGCCTAGCAACTCGAGCTTAGTGACGCGGATTTCGCTGGCGACCCTGCAGGCGACCGGAACTGGCTTCTTCGGCCTTTGCGGTTCGACAGCTGCGTTGGCGACGACGCTGACGCTGGTGGCCCCCCACCCACATTCATCGTTTGACGGCAAAACTTAGATCAGGCTTCCTTCAACCCGCTGTCGCCGGTTCCGGCGGCATCATAATCAATGCGGAAATCTACCAAAGAAACGCCATGAACCCGTTCAGAAAAACCTAGCCACCACTGTCCGGCCGTCAGCCGATTTGTACAACAACGCCCTTCAAACGTCAGAGTCTGCGACCGTCAAGGGCATCAAATAGGTGGATTCTTGCGGAATCGAGGGCAAATTCGACCCGATCACCTGATTTTATCGGGCGACGGTCGCGTGTGGCGACAAGGAGCCGCGACGTTCCGACCGAAAGGCTGACGAGGGTTTCCGCACCGGTAGGTTCGACCAGTTGCACTTCCCCGACCGTGCCGGCTTCGACAAAGGAAATATCCTCAGGCCGTATGCCCAGCATCACTGCCCGTCCCTCGGGCCATGTTTTCTGCGAGGGAAGGGGCCAGCGCTGCCCGTCCCGGTCCACCACACCACCGCCCGCCACCTTGCCCTCGATCAGGTTCATCGCCGGCGATCCGATGAAGGTCGCGACGAAGGCATTTGCGGGCTGGTCATACAGATGCAGCGGCGAGCCTGTCTGTTCGACCCTGCCGTCATGCATCACCACGATGGTGTCGGCCATCGTCATCGCTTCGACCTGATCGTGGGTGACATAGATCGTTGTCGTTTTAAGACGCTGGTGCAGGGCCTTGATCTCGGCCCGCATGGCAACACGAAGCTTTGCGTCAAGGTTCGAGAGTGGCTCGTCGAACAAAAACACTTTGGGATTGCGAACGATGGCCCGGCCCATCGCCACGCGCTGCCTTTGGCCCCCGGAAAGCTGCTTGGGATAGCGCGCCAGAAGCGGTGTCAGCCCAAGGATGTTTGCCGCGCGTGCGACCTCGCGCGCTTTGTCTGCCTTGAGGGCACCCGCAAGCGTCAGGGAAAACGCCATGTTCTCGGCGACGGTCATATGCGGGTAAAGCGCGTAGTTCTGGAACACCATGGAAATGTCGCGCTGCTTTGGCGGCAGGTCGTTGACCACGGTGCCGTCAATGCGGATCGTGCCGCCGGTAATCGGCTCCAGCCCCGCGATCATCCGCAAAAGGGTGGACTTCCCACAGCCGGAGGGGCCAACCAGCACGACGAAAGATCCGTCCGGAATGTCCACCGACACCCCGTGCAGGACGGTTTGTGCACCGTAAGCCTTGACCGCGCTTTCGATGTTGACCGATGCCATCAAACAGGCCCCACTTGCACGGTTTCAGTCGACAACGCCCCTTCGTGCACCAGCAACCCCAGCGCACCATCCTTGAACG
>CAIYYE010000139.1 GCA_903930395.1 uncultured beta proteobacterium | reverse complement strand
GTTTTCGCTGACCGGCAGATGGCGGAAGACGTACTCGATGGCGTCGCGGATGAAGCCGGAAACGCCGCCGGGATGCTGCCCCTGGACCAGCCGGCGCTGCGGATGAGGTACGCCGAGCAGGCTCATGGTCAACTGGCGGTTGAGCACCCAGTTGATGACCGGCGTCCACAATTCGCTGGCGATCTTCTCATCGTAGATCTTGCGCTGTTCTTCCAGATTGCTCGAGGCGAACAACTCGGTGACGCGCTGGGCCAGGCCCGGACGCATGCGGAAATAGGTGCGGAAGCCGCGCGCCACAAAACCGGCCAGCCCGTGGAAGTAAAAGCTGCCATGGCGGCTGGCAAACCAGTTGAAACGGCGATCCCAGTAGGTCCTGGCGAAATCCGACAGCTCAGCCCGCAACTGGTGGCGGTAAATAGTCTTGATATTGGGGTGGAAGCCGCTACCGAAGATGGCAAAGAAATCATCGAAACCCAGTTTGCGGATACCTGCCATCTTCAGTTCGAGCAAGGCATTCTGGCGGGGATTGGCATCCACCGCATAGACCCTGGCCGGCCCCTGCAGGGCGTAATCAAGTGCGTTGCAACCAGCGCTGGTGATGACCAGCACCGTATCGTCCGGACCGAGATGCAGCGCCTGGCGGTCGACTGCCGGGTCTTCCCAGCAGGTGTTGTAGACCAGCGAGCGCGAATAGAGCGCATCGAAGATCTTCTGGTCGATGCGATCCTTGAAGCTCAGGTTGAGTGCGGGTACGGCCAGGTTTTGCGGGGCGGGTGCGTTCATGTCGGCGGATTCGAGTAGGAATCCCCCGAAAATAAGCGCCGCGCGTTACGAACCCATGACAAAAGGGCGACGAAATGCCCATTGCCAGTGCAGCTGGCGATTAAAGAACCGCCAGCCGGCGCTCAGATCAGTTCAGTTTTTCCGGACTACCGCAGCACTGCTTGAACTTCTTGCCACTGCCGCAGGGGCAAGGGTCGTTGCGCCCGGCCTTGTCGCCTTCGCGCTGGACGGTGCCGCCCGTCCGCTTGTTGCGCCAGAAGTTGTACAGGGTCTGCACGATGACCGGCAGGTTTTCCTGGATATCGGCCACCAGACGGGCCTCCTCGGCTGGCGGAAACCAGCGTTCGCCGCTCTTTTCGGCATCTTCCTTGAGCATGCCGTTGAGCAGGAACAAGGGTTCGAGCAACTCGGACAGATCGTCGGCGGCTTTGCCGGCCAGTTCATACCAGTCGCCCGCCAAACCGGCGCCAAAAACGTAGGAATCGGCCCAGGCGGCGTAATCGTATTCCTCGCAGCTTTCATCGAGCGGGTAAAGCACCGGGGCAATGGTTTCGTCGGCCAGCAGCGCAGCGGCGAGGTCGTTGTTGAGGCGCATGAGCAGTTCCAGCGCCGCTTCGACCTCCGGGTTGCCGCCCGCCTCCAGCCCCTTGCCCAGCGCCTCGGTCAGCCAGATGGCTGGCGGGACGGGTTCGGGGGCGCTGACGACGGCACAGAGCATGGCCTGTATTTCGTCTAGGCGCATGGCCTCGCCCTGGAAAACGTCGGCTTCGAGGAGTTCTTCAAGCCGGTCGAGATCGGCGTCGGTCAAAGGGTTCGGGTTCATTGTTGTGGTCCTGGGCAATGGGCGAATGATAGCCCAGAACAGCCCTGCCCGCAGCCTCGGGCTGCCTCCTGAAGCGTGCCGAACAGCTTACGC
>CAIYYE010000138.1 GCA_903930395.1 uncultured beta proteobacterium | reverse complement strand
GGGGGTCGGCGTTGCCATGGCGGTCTTGTTGCTGGCCGTGATCTTCATGGCTTACCAGCGCCCCGAGCTGCTGCTCGACTGGGCTAATCTGCGTTATTGCGGCTAGCGGCTAACTCAGCGCCGCCTCGCCGTCTGCCTGGCGGGCCGGCATCGGCAACAGGCCGAGGCGCTGGCGAACGGCTTCCGGGGTGATGTTGAGCAGTTCGCCGATATCCTTGTAGTCGTCGGGCAAGGCCGGGTCTTCCCAGCTGTAGGATGAGTGACGGGCCAGGCGAACGGCCAGCGTGACGTTGCGGACGCGGGGGCTGGTGGCGTTGTCGTCGTCAAGCAGATCGCGCAGCAGTTCCGGCAGATTCCAGACGCGACAGAGTTCGGCCTGGATTTCCTGGAAGGTGAAGCCCAGTGTCTGTTTCTGGGCATCGGCACTGCGCATCGTCGGGTTGACCTTCTGCTGTTCGTGGATGGCCAGGCCGAGCGTGGGGGCGGAGCACCAGACGAGAATTTCCGCAAGGTCGTGCAGGAGCGCAGCGATCCGGACTTCTTCCATGGTCACATCGTGCCGCCAGATGGCCCAGTCCTGTGCGTAATCGGCTGCCCGCTGGGCCCGGCGAACGATTTGCAGGACGCCGAGCAGGGCCTGTGGGCCGGCTTCCTTGAGCTGGTCTTCAATCGTGAATAAATCGCGAAAATGATTGAAGAAGGGTTCGATGCCAGCCATGACGACGGAACTCGCGATGGTCGTGATGTCGTGCTGCAGCGATCGGCCGCGCATGGCCTGGGTAAAGGCCAGGACGCGGACGGTCATGATCGGGTCCTGGAGGATCAGGCGGGCCAGTTCGCGGGCGTCGACCCGGTCGAGATCGGCCCGCATTTCCTCGATGCGCCGCTTGGTAACACGGAGGACGGGCAGGCCGTTGTTGCTGAAGAGCAGAGACCAGGCATCAAGATCCGGTAAGGGGTGGTCGAGCATCGGTGTCAGGCCTTCGCAAAGAGTGAGGAACTAGCCGCAGGGAGTTTAAGGGGGCGGGCGGCGGCGGGCAAGCGGAACGGCATGCGATAATCCGGTCGATCCCATTATTTACTTTCTGCCATGCGCTACGCCATCGTACCGGTTACCCCATTCGACCAAAACTGCACCATTTTCTGGTGCGAGACTACCCGCCAGGCCGTTGTCATCGATCCGGGCGGCGACGTCGAGCGCATCCAGCGTTTCCTGACCGATGAAAAGCTTGTTCTCGCCAAGATTCTGGTGACCCACGGCCACATCGACCATGCCGGCGGTGTGGCTGCCCTGACCGAAAAAACCGGCGTTACGGTCATCGAAGGGCCGCATGAGGAAGACCGCTTCTGGATAGAGGGGATGCCGCAGCAGAGCAAGATGTTCGGCTTTCCCAATGTGCGCAGCTTCGAGCCGACGCGCTGGCTCAAGGATGGCGACAAGGTCAGTTTCGGCGAGATTGAACTGGATGTGCTGCACTGCCCGGGACACACGCCAGGACATGTCGTTTTCTACCATGCGCCCAGCCATCTGGCCCAGGTCGGTGACGTGCTGTTCCAGGGCTCCATCGGTCGCACCGATTTTCCGCGCGGGGATCACGACACGCTGATCCGTTCGATCAAGGAGCGACTGTTTCCGCTCGGCGATGAGGTCGATTTCATTCCGGGCCACGGGCCGATGTCGACCTTCGGAGAAGAGCGAAAATACAATCCTTTCCTGAGCGGGCGCTACGGCTGATCAGGTGGTGTGTATTTTGGCCGCCCAGCCAAAGGCTTCAAGCTGAGCCTCGAAGTAGTCGTCGCCGTTGATGCCCAAGGCCATGAGCCGGCCTGAGGCGGCTTCCAGTTCATGCTTGTCGACGGCCGTGATGATGGCCAACAAGTCGCCCAGTGCACCTTTTTGTTCCAGCAGGGCGTTCTGGGCAATCTCGGGAAGCGGCAATTGGCGCAGGATTTCCGGCATGCTCATGCCCAGCAATACGTCGAGCAGGGAGAAGGTGCCGACCATGAAAGCCGAGTCCGCCAGATTCTCTGCAGGCACTATCTGCCTGGTCAGCAGTTCGAACAGGCGACCCCGTGCGGCGGCCTTCTGCAGTAGCGGATTGGGGTGCTGGCCGTTGTTCGGGTCCGAATAGACCAGCAACTGCAGCCAGCGTTGCAATTGCCGACGGCCGAGCAGGTTGATGGCCTGGTTGAAACTGGTGATCGGGCTGCCCGGTGAGAGAGCGGCTGAATTGACCAGGCGCATCAGGCTGTAGGCGAGTTTCGGCTCTTCGCGGAAAATGCTGTCGAGCAGGCCGGTGTCGGCATCGTCGGCGATCAGGGTCAATAATTTGAGCAACTTCATCCGGGTGATGTCGGCCTTGGTGTTCGGGGCCGAACGGGTCGACAGAAATTCGCTGGTCGACAGGATGCAGGCATTGCTCAAGATCCAGCTGCGGTCGTTGTGGGTGAGCACATCGGTGGCCACCAGTTTTGTCCGGCTGGCCATGCCGATCAGGGTGTAGGGCGGCAGGCTGCGAGCATGGCTGGAACCGATCAGCAGGTAATCCCAGCTACCGGCGCCGGGGAGCTTGGCCTCGGGAGAGGCTTTCAATGCTACCTGACGCTTGTTCCGGCGGAGGTCGGCTTCAAGCTGACGCAGCGCATCGGCGTCTTGCGAGCCTGGGCTGGCGGAAAAAACGGTAACCGAACGCTCGGTCAGAACGCCAGCATCGTATTTGCCGTCGAGGGCCGGCAACAACCAGGGATGACGCTGATCGAATGCTTCCAGCAAGGGGGACGAGAACGGTCGGGCGAGAGATTCGCGATCGGGTAAGCCGGGGGCGAATTCCACGCGATAGCCAGACCATGAATCATCGGCACCGAGTAGCGGATAAACGAAAATGAAGTCCGGGCTGGACATGGGCTGTTCTCAGGATTGTTTTCGACAATATTAGCAAACTTGGCATACTTGAACAGCGTCGTCTGCACGATTCCGCATGAATATACAGCCTTGGCGAGTCAATGCCGGCATCGCCGTATAATTTGCCGATGTTTCCAGACTATTGGTTAGAGGCTGCCGCTGATTTGTCGCGGCACGATGCGACGATGGCCCAACTGGTTGAGCGCTATGCCGGGGTGTCGCTTGTTTCGCGCGGCGATGCCTTCGGCACGCTGGCCCGCTCGATTGTCGGCCAGCAGATTTCGGTCAAGGCCGCTGACGCGGTATGGGGCCGGTTCGCTACCCGGACCGGCAAAGTCTGCCCGGATCGCGTGCTCGAATTGGGTGAACCTGGCCTGGTCGGCTGCGGACTTTCGCGGCGGAAAATTGAATACCTGTGCGATCTGGCCGGGCATTTTGCCAGCGGGCGACTTGATCCGAGACTCTGGAAACGCCTGGACGACGAGGCCGTCATTGCCGAATTGACCGCGGTCCGCGGCATTGGGCGGTGGACGGCGGAGATGTTCCTGATCTTCCACCAGTTGCGGCCCGATGTCTTTCCTCTCGACGACATCGGTCTCCAGCGCGCTGTCTTCACGCATTATTTTGCCGGCGAGAAGCAGCCCCGCCGAGCCCTTGCCGAGTTCGGAGAGCGCTGGCGCCCCTGGCGTTCCGTCGCTACCTGGTATCTCTGGCGCAGTCTCGATCCGCTGCCGGTCGAGTACTGAAACGGTCGCCATCTTGCCTTTGGGGTAAAATGCGCGCCAACTTAGCAAACGAGCGGTCCATGAAAACTAGTTTCCTCGACTTCGAACAATCCGTCGCCGACCTTGAAGCCAAGATCGAAGAGCTGCGCTTCGTCCAGGATGACTCTGCCGTCGATATCTCCGAAGAAATCGATCGCCTGGAGAAGAAGAGCGGCCAGCTGACCAAGGAAATCTACGCCAAGCTGACACCCTGGCAAATTTCCCAGGTGGCGCGTCATCCGCAGCGCCCCTACACGCTGGACTACCTGTCGCTGATCTTCACCGACTTTGAAGAGCTGCACGGCGATCGTGCTTTCGCCGATGACCACGCCATCGTCGGTGGTCTGGCCCGCTTCAATGGCCAGCCGGTCATGGTGATTGGCCACCAGAAGGGGCGCGACACCAAGGAAAAGATTTATCGCAATTTCGGCATGCCGCGTCCCGAAGGCTATCGCAAGGCCCTGCGCCTGATGAAGCTGGCCGAAAAATTTGGCATTCCGGTCATGACCTTCGTCGATACGCCGGGCGCCTATCCCGGCATTGATGCCGAAGAACGCGGCCAGTCCGAAGCCATCGGTCGCAATCTGTATGTGATGGCCGAACTCAAGGTGCCGGTCATCGTCACCATCATCGGCGAGGGTGGTTCCGGCGGTGCGCTGGCCATTGCTGTCGGCGACACGGTGCAGATGCTGCAATATTCGACCTATTCGGTCATTTCGCCGGAAGGCTGTGCGTCCATCCTCTGGAAGAGTGCAGAAAAAGCGCCGGAAGCTGCTGAAACCATGGGCATCACGGCGCAACGCCTGAAAACCCTGGGTCTCATCGACAAGATCGTCAATGAACCGCTCGGCGGCGCCCAGCGCGACCATGCGGCGATGGCGCAAAATCTCAAGAAGGCGCTGCAGGATGCGCTCAAGCAGTTGTCCGGCCTGTCTACGGCTGAACTTCTGGCTACCCGCTACGAGCGACTAATGAGTTATGGTCGCTACAAGGAAGAGCCTGTCAGCTGATCTGCAGGAACGGGTCGGCGCCTTTCTGGCCGCCCGTCTCCAGCCGGATGAGCGCCTTTGGGTGGGGCTCTCCGGCGGTTGCGATTCGGTCGTCCTGTTGCATCTCCTGAGCCGTCTCGGCCACGGCAAGCTTTCCGCCATTCATGTCCATCACGGGCTTTCGACCAACGCCGATGCCTGGGCGGCATTCTGCGCCAACTATTGCGAGAGGCTCGGCATCCCGCTGACTATCCGCCACGTCACGGTCGCCGCTGCTTCCGGCCTGGGCCTTGAGGCAGCGGCCCGCGCCGCGCGCTATGCGGCCTTTGCCGAATGTGCCGGCGATTGCCTGGCGCTGGCGCAACATCGGGGTGATCAGGCGGAAACTGTCTTGTTCAACCTCCTGCGCGGTACTGGCGTGACAGGCGCGGCCGGGATGCCGGTCGAGCGCCGTTTTGGCAAGCTGCGTCTGCTACGCCCGCTGCTTGATGTTTCCCGTACCGAGATCGAAGGCTACGCGTCTGACCACGGCCTGGCCTGGGTTGAGGACGAGAGCAACGCGGACACTGCGCTGACCCGAAATTTCCTGCGCCACGATACGCTGGTGGCCATCAGTCAGCGTTTTCCGGCGGCTGAAGCCTCCCTGGCCCAGGCGGCCAGCCATTTTTCCGAAGCCGCCGGACTGCTCGATGAGTTGGCGGTACAGGACTGGCAGCTGGCCGGTGACGGCGATTCGGCGAGCATGCGTGCCTTGCGTCAGCTCTCGTTGCCCCGCCTCAAGAACCTGCTGCGCCATCGCTTGCGCAGTCTGGGCTGGCAGGTGCCGGTAGCGGCGCGCCTGGAGGAGTTTGCCCGGCAATTGCTGTCCGCCGCGCCGGATCGTCACCCCGAACTGGTCTTGCCGGACGGAATGATGCAGGTGGCGCGCGGACGCCTCCACTGGCTGGCGAAAAAGCAATAAAGTGTGATCAAGCGCCTTTCCGCGGCGAATAGCCTTCAGTTACAATCAACAGATTACTTATTCCATAAACAGGCCATGATTACTGGATCCATTGTCGCCATCGTTACGCCCATGCATGAGGATGGCAGCCTCGATTTGAACGCTTTCCGCAACCTGCTCGACTTCCATGTCAGCGAAGGAACCGATGGCATCGTCGTCGTGGGCACCACGGGCGAATCGCCGACGGTCAATGTCGAGGAGCATTGCCAGCTGATCAAGGTGGCGGTCGATCACATTGCCGGCCGTATCCCGGTCATTGCTGGTACCGGTGCCAATTCGACGGCCGAAGCCATCGAGCTGACCGAGTTCGCCAAGAAGGCCGGCGCCAACATGGCCCTGTCCGTCGTGCCCTACTACAACCGCCCAACCCAGGAAGGCCTTTATCGCCATTTCAAGGCGATTGCCGAAGCGGTCGAACTCCCCATTCTGCTTTATAACGTGCCGGGCCGCACCGTCGCCGACATGTCGAACGACACCATCCTGCGTCTGGCCGGGGTGCCGGGTATCGTCGGCGTCAAGGACGCGACCGGCAACCTCGACCGCGCCTGCGACCTGATCGCCCGTGCGCCGAAGGACTTCGCGCTCTATACCGGTGACGACATGACCGCCGTGGCGACCATCAGCCTGGGCTTCCATGGCGATATCTCGGTGACGGCCAACGTCGCACCGCGCCTCATGCATGAAATGTGTGTTGCGGCCGCTGCCGGCAATATCGTCAAGGCGCGCGAAATCCATTTCAAGCTGATTGGCCTGCATCGCGACCTGTTCTGCGAAGCCAACCCGATTCCGGTCAAGTGGGCGGTGCACCAGATGGGCCTGTCGCCCAACGGCATCCGTCTGCCCCTGACTACCCTGACCGAACCCAACCAGGCCCGCGTTCTGGCCGCCATGCGCCAGGCTGGCGTACTCGCCTGAGCGGAGTAAAGAGAAAAATGAATCGTCGGCTTTCTGGCTTCACCCTTTCACTGCTCGTCGTCGCGCTGGCCGGATGCGGCATTCTTCCGGATTCCCGCAAGATTGAATACAAATCGGCCGGCAAAGCCCCCACGCTCGAAGTGCCACCGGATCTGTCCCAGATCGCTCGCGACGACCGTTACCTGGTGCCTGACTCCGCCGGCAAGGGGAGTGCGACTTTCTCGGGCTATAGCGCCGACCGGACGCCGCTTGCCCAGGCGCAAAACTCGGTGGTCCTGCCGCAAGTCGACAAGGTTCGCGTCGAGCGTTCCGGCAACCAGCGCTGGCTCGTCGTCGCCGTTCCGGCCGACAAGCTGTGGGATACGGTCAAGGATTTCTGGCAGGAAACCGGCTTCATCATCTCCGTCGAGCGTCCCGAAGCTGGCGTGATGGAAACCGACTGGGCTGAAAACCGTGCCAAGATCGGCGACGATATCATTCGCAGCACGGTTGGCCGTCTGCTCGATTCGCTCTATTCGACCGGCGAGCGCGACAAGTTCCGGACGCGTTTCGAGCCGGGTGCAACGCCGGGGACGACGGATATCTTCGTCAGTCACCGCGCCATGGAGGAGGTCTACACCTCTTCGGCCAAGGATGATACCCGTTGGCAACCGCGTGCCGCCGATCCGGAACTCGAAGCCGAGATGCTGCGTCGCCTGATGGTTCGCCTCGGTTCCGAAGAAAAGCGTGCCGAGGTATTGGTCGCCACCGCCAAGGCCGAGCCGCGCGCCAAGCTGGCCAAGTCGGATGACGGCGCCGGTACGCTCGAGGTGCTCGAGCGCTTTGACCGGGCCTGGCGTCGTGTCGGCCTGGCGCTCGATCGTGTCGGCTTTACCGTTGAAGATCGTGACCGCTCACGCGGCCTCTACTTCGTTCGCTATGTCGATCCCGAACTGGATAACCGCTCCAAGAAGGACGACGGTCTCCTGTCCAAGCTGACATTCTGGAAGAGTGCGGAAGCTCCGGCCAGTTCGAAGGTCCAGTATCGCATTCACGTCCGCGATTCCGGCGATCAGAGCACCGTCACGGTTCTCTCCAACGAAGGTGGCACCGACAAGTCGGAAACCGCCAAGAGGATACTCGCTCTGCTCCTCCAGCAGTTGCAGTGATCCGTTTTGCCTCGCTCGGCAGTGGCAGCGGCGGTAACGCGCTGCTCGTCGAGCACGGGGCAACCAGTCTGATGCTCGACTGCGGCTTCGGGCTACGCGAAACCGTAGCCCGTTTGCAGCGTCTGGGTCGGGCCCCGTCCGATCTGGCCGGCATACTGGTCACGCATGAGCATGGCGACCACGTCGCCGGCGTATTTCGGCTGGCCCGCAAGTACGGGCTGCCGGTCTGGATGACCCACGGTACCTGGATTGGCTGTCGTGAGGTCGATACCGGACTTGATCTGCGCATTGTCGATAGTCATGGCGCACTCTCGATCGGTGATCTCGACGTTCAGGCCTTTCCCGTGCCGCATGATGCGCGGGAACCCGTGCAATATGTTTTTTCCGGATCAGGCTGCCGTCTCGGGGTGTTGACCGACATTGGCGAGCCGACGGCACATGTCTGCGCGATGCTGACCGGTTGCAGCGGCCTGGTTCTTGAGTTCAATCATGATGCCGAGATGCTGGAGCGCTCGGCCTATCCGGCATCGGTCAAACGACGCATCGCCGGCCGCTATGGCCACCTTGAAAATGCCAGCGCAGCCACACTGCTGGCGCGTATCGACTGTTCGAAACTTCAATCGCTGGTGCTGGCGCACCTGAGCGAACGCAACAATCTTCCTGAATTGGCCGTTGGTGCCGCAGCCAGGGCGCTGGATTGTGCGCCTGACTGGGTGGGTGTGGCCAGCCCCACGCTAGGGTTTGATTGGCGCAGCATCGATTGAAAATGCAGGGCGAAAAAAAACGGGGCCGAAGCCCCGTTTTCGTTGCAGCAAGAAGATTACTTCTTGTCAGCAGCAGCCGGAGCGGCGGCCGGAGCAGCGGCAGCAGCCGGAGCAGCAGCGGCCGGGGCGGCAGCGGCAGCAGCAGCCGGAGCAGCGGCTTCAGCCGGCTTGGCGGCTTCAGCAGCCGGAGCCGGGGCAGCAGCGGCCGGAGCGGCAGCAGCCGGGGCCGGAGCCGGAGCAGCAGCCGGAGCTTCCGGCTTCTTGCCACAAGCGGACAGGGCAACAGCAAGCAGAGCAGCAACGAGGATAGACTTATTCATGGGATTTCCTTATCGACAAGAGGCAATAGAATCTGAATTGATCGGAGATCAGGAGATACCTAATCAGTCTCCAATTATAACAATAAATAATTTTTGTGGGCGAGACTTGCTGCAGTGCAACTTGAACGCTTGCCGGTCAGAGCCCCAGCGTGGAACTGGAGATGGCTTCTCCGCCTTCTGACCATATTTCCCTGAAACGGGTCAAATGGGGGCGGAGTTCGTCAATGTCATCAATCAGCAATTTGCTGCGTGCCTGATCCCGGTCGAAGCGGATTAGGGCGTGCTTGTCATCGACGATTATCATGCTGTCGCGCAGGTGCGCCAGTTGCTGGGGTGTTTCGCGGGCGGCGGCGCGATGGCTGAAGGCGGTGAGCAGATTGAGGAGCAGCGGGTTTTTCTGGCGGACTGGCCCACCATTGCGAACGGCAATTTGCAGGGCATCGTCCTGGCCGGCCGTCAGGATGCGCTTGACATGGATCAGCCTGGGTTCTGAATCCAGCTTGAGCATAACGAGGTCTTCGTCATAAATGCTGATCTTGTGACAGGCAATCGCCAGCAGGCGATCCAGCGCCATCTGGTAATCTGTCCACGAGGTAATCAGTTCGCGAGCCATGGTGAATAGTGTAACCGATTGCTAAAATTCACGCTTTTTCGGAGCTGACCGTGCCTATCGGGATCATCGTAGCGCTGGACCATGAGGCAAGGGGCATCACCCGTCAGGAGGGCAAGGCTATTTTTGTTGATGGCGCCTTGCCGGGTGAAACGGTCGAGTACGCCAGTTTCCGGAGAAAATCCAAGTTCGAGCTGGCGCATCTGGTCCGAGTGATCAAACCCTCGAATGCCCGTGTTGCCCCACGCTGCCCGCATTTCGGGGTGTGCGGCGGGTGCGCGATGCAGCATATGGACCCGTCGGCGCAGGTCGCCGCCAAGCAGCGGGTACTTGAAGACAGCCTCTGGCATATCGGTCGCGTTCGCCCGGAAACCATCCTGCCGCCGATCCAGGGGGAGCCCTGGGGCTATCGCCATCGGGCTCGTCTGGCGGTCCGTCAGGTCGCCAAGGGCGGGGAAGTGCTGATCGGTTTTCATGAGTGGCGGAGCAGCTATATCGCCGATATCCGCTCCTGCGCCATTTTGCCGCCGCCTGTTTCAGCCTTGCTCCTGCCCATGCGCGCCTTGTTCGGCGCATTGACGGTGGCCGGACATATCCGCGAGGTCGAGGTCGCCGTTGGCGAGCATTGCACGGCGATACTGTTGCGCATCCTTGAACCGCTGACGGCTGCCGATGAGCGTTTGTTGCGCGAATTTGCCTATCGTCACGACATTGTCTTCTACCTGCAGCCCAAAGGCCCGGATACGATCCAGCGCTTCCACCCGCTGCCCGGGCCGCGCTTGTCTTATACGCTGCCGGAGTTCGGCCTCGAATTCGATTTCAAGCCCAGTGATTTCACCCAGGTGAACCATGCCGTGAATCGGGTGCTGGTCCGCCGCGCCATGCGATTGCTCGACCCGCAGCCGGGCGAGCGAATTGCCGACATGTTTTGCGGCCTGGGAAATTTCACCCTGCCGATTGCTCGCTCAGGTGCTGCCGTCGTCGGCGCCGAAGGTAGCGCCGGGCTGGTGGCGCGCGGAAGGGAGAGCGCGGCAGCGAATGGCCTGGCCGAGCGCGTCGAAGCCGGCGTCGCCAATCTTTTTGAATGCACCGGGAAATCGCTGGCGGCCCTCGGCCGCTTCGACAAGATGCTGATCGACCCGCCACG
>CAIYYE010000137.1 GCA_903930395.1 uncultured beta proteobacterium | reverse complement strand
GCCTTTTCCGAAGCCACCCGCGAGATGATGGCGCGCGGCAATCTGGTTTCGCCAACGCTGAACGACAATCCCCGCCACGACAAGCCGATCCTGATCTACTGGGCGCAGGCCGCTTCGGTCAGCGTCCTCGGCGTGCAGGAAATCGCCTTCCGGCTGCCATCGATCCTTGCCAGCGTGCTCTGGCTGCTCGCTCTCTACCGCTTCTGCCTGCGCCACGCCGACCGGCGGGCGGCGCAGGCGGCGACGCTGGTCATGACGCTGACGCTGGTCGTCGGCTTCGTCGCCAAGGCGGCGATTGCCGACGCGCTGCTCACCCTGTTCATCGCCCTGACGATGTTCGCCATCTACGATTTCTTCGTTGCCCGTCAGGCCGGCAGGGGCGATGCCGAAACGCGCCGTCTGCTGGTCTTCGTCTACGCCATGATGGGCCTCGGTTTCCTGACCAAGGGGCCGGTCGCCGTCGTCTTCCCGCTCGCCATCAGCGGCCTGTTCTTCGCCTCGACCGGGGCCTGGCGCGACTGGCTGAAAGCTGTCTTCTTCTGGCCGGGCTGGCTGCTCTTCCTGGCCATCGTCGTGCCCTGGCATGTGGCGGTCTATCTCGATCAGGGCGATGCCTTCTTCCGCGGCTTCTACCTCAAGCACAACATCAACCGCTATGCCGATACCTTCGAGGGCCACGGCGGCCGCTGGTGGTACTACTTCGCGGTCATGCCCTTCGTCCTGCTGCCCTTTACCGGCTGGCTGCTCGCCATCGCCGGCAAGCTCCTCGGCCAGTTGCGGCAGACCGACAGCGAGGCACTGTTCCAGCGTTTCCTGATGCTCTGGTTCGCCGTCGTCTTCGTCTTTTTCTCGTTTTCCGGGACGCAACTGCCGCATTACCTGCTCTACGGATGCACGCCGCTCTTCATCCTGCTCGCCCGCCACCGGCTCGATTTCCAGCGGCGCGCCCTGGCCTTTGCGCCGATTGTTCTCTTCGCGCTACTGCTCGCCGTCCTGCCTGAAGTACTGGCTTTCGCCCTCGGCAAGGTGAGCCGGCCATTCGAGACGATGCTGCTGGCCGGTCTGGTTGAAGCCTTTTCCGACGAGGCGCGCTGGCTGTTGCCGCTGCTCGCCCTGGCTGTGCTCGGCCTCGCCCTCTGGCGGCGCCTGCCGGTCTGGCAAGGCTTGATCCTGGCCGGTTTGCTGCAGGCGCTCACCGTCGCCGTCGTCATCGCCCCGCGCGTCATCAGCGTCACCCAGGGGCCGGTGCGCGAGGCGGCGCAAGTGGCCAGACAGAGCGGCGAGACAGTGGTCGCCTGGCGCATCATCATGCCCAGTTTCAGCGTCTACCGTCAGGCAGCCACGCCAACCCGCGTGCCGGAACTCGGCCAGCTGGTGTTCACCCGCACCGACCGCAGGCATGAAGTGCAGGCCCTGCTCGCGCCCAATCTGGTGCTGCGCGATGTCTATCAGCGCAGCTTCGTGACGCTGGCCCGGGTCGAGCCAGAGGGACGGAAATGAACGATCACGGGCTGCATGCACGCAACCCGACTTTCGCTGCGTCCTGCCTTGGCCTGATTCTGTTGTCGGTCCTCGGGCTCATCTTCATCGGCCAGACCGGCGACTGGCACAGCGGCTTCATGCCGGCCCAGGCTGCCAGCCAGGCCTTGCCGCCCTGGCTCTGGGAGATACTGACGACGCTCGGTGACGGGCGCGTTCAGCTCGCCCTCATGCTGCCCTTCTGCCTGCGCTATCCACGCGTATTCTGGGCGCTGGTGCTTGGTGCCTTGATCGCCGGCATGGTCAGTCGCGGCTTAAAGGTGTGGCTACCCATGCCGCGCCCGGCCGGGCTGCTCGATGCCAGCCAGATCACCGTCATCGGCGCCCGCCTGACGGCTCACAGCTTTCCCTCCGGGCACACCGTCTCGGCCTTCTCGTTTGTTGTTGCCTGGCTCGCCCTGCTCGGCTGGCGCGCCCTGCCCATCGTGCTGATAGCGGCTCTTGCCGGCTTTTCACGCATCGCCGTTGGTGCCCACTGGCCGGTCGATGTGCTGGCCGGTGCCCTGATCGGTCTGGCCGGCGGCTGGGCCGGCCTGCACCTGAGCCGCCATTTCCGCTGGGGTCTGGGTGTGCGGGCGCACTGGTTTCTCGTCATCGTCGCCGTCATCGCCGTGGCGACCCTGCCTTTCGACGGCCAGGGTTACCCCGACACGCTGCCGTGGCGTATTGCGCTTTGCCTGTGGGGCCTGGGTGGTTTCATCGCGGTCTATCTGCTGCCTTTGGCCCGCCATGGCTGGCAGGGGGTGAACCAGCCGCTGGCCGATCTGCGGACGAGAGACACAAAAGCTTAACAAAACGGTAATTTTCGGGTCACGGGCCAGCCGTATCGTCCGCCTATGCCCAAGGTCAGATCCGTTTTTCTCTCCGATATCCACCTTGGCACGCGGGCGTGCCAGGCGGACAGACTCCTCGAATTTCTCCGTGAACATCCGGCTGATCAGACTTTCCTGATCGGCGACATCGTCGATTTCTGGGCGATGAGTCGCAGCATCAGCTGGTCGCAGGCCCAG
>CAIYYE010000136.1 GCA_903930395.1 uncultured beta proteobacterium | reverse complement strand
TGCTGCTCCAGCGCGGCGCGGCGTTTGTGCATGACGCGCAGGCACTCCAGGAGTTGAGGAGTTTCATCCTCGGTCGAGGCGTACATCCCGATCAGATCCTTGATTTCGGCCAGCGACAGGCCGAGACGCTTGCCGCGCAGGGCCATCTTGAGGCGCGCCCGGTCGCGGCGGGTGAATACGCGCTTGCTGCCTTCGCGCTCGGGCGCCAGGATGCCCTGGTCTTCCCAGAAGCGGATGGTGCGCGGCGTGATGCCGAACTCGCGGGCGAGGTCGGAGATGGCAAAGGTGGTGGCCGGCTGGCTCAAATCAGTCTCCTCAAGTTGCGGCCAAGTTAAACAGATGCGGGGGGTTTTTTCAATCCGCCACCGTATGGTACTTTGTCCGCCTTCGTTCCAAGGTTGGCCCATGTCCCTGCATTTTCCCTTCGCCCATCCGCCAGCAGCCGGCGAACTCACCGAAGTGGCGCCCGGCGTTTTCTGGTTGCGCATGCCGCTGCCTTTTCAGCTCGACCACATCAACCTGTGGTTGCTGCGCGATGGCGCGGATTGGGTCATTGTCGATACCGGTTTCCCCGACGATGCCGTGCGCCAGAGGTGGACGCAAATCCTGGAGAAACTGGATGGTCCCGTCAGCCGCCTTATCGTTACCCATTTTCATCCCGATCATCTCGGGCTGGCCACCTGGCTCCTGGAAAAGACCGGCGCCTGCTTGTTGATGACGACGGGCGAGTTCCTGACGGCGCATGCGGTGTGGCACGAAGTCGGTGGCCACGGCGCTCGTTTCATGGTCGAGCAGTTCCGGCAGCACGGCCTGGATGCTGAACACCTGGCCAAATTCGAGCAGCGTGGCTCGGGTTATCGCAAGGCGGTTCCGGCCTTGCCCGACTACTACGATCGCCTGAAGGCTGGCGACATCAGCTTGATTGACAGGAAGGAATGGCGGATTTTAATTGGCCATGGCCACGCGCCCGAGCATATGGCGCTTTACTGCGCAGAACTCGGCGTGTTAATTTCGGGCGACATGCTTTTACCGAGAATTTCGACCAATATCAGCGTTTTTGCGGCGACCCCAAAGGCAGATGCCTTGCGCTGGTTTCTCGATTCGCTGGATGACATGGCGCGCGAAATTCCGGAAGAGACACTGGTATTGCCTTCGCACGGATTGCCCTTCCGGGGAATACGGGCGCGGGTTCAGGCACTGCATTCGCATCACGAAGAAAGATTACAGGCTTTGGAAGACAGCTGTGAACATGCGCCGCAGAGCGCAGCAGGGTTGCTCGATGTGTTGTTCAATCGGGCGCTCGATACGCACCAAACCATGTTCGCGATGGGCGAAGCGATTGCCCATCTGAACTACCTTGAGCAAGCTGGTCGGTTGTCATGCAGCATCGGCACCGACGGAGTGATTCGCTATTCGCGGTTGCAACATAGACCCGCCACGCACTGACAGAGGGAGTTTCAAGATGTCGCAGCAAAATGAAAACCAGGGAATGAACCTGCCGAACCCGGCCGAAATGGCCAAGACTTATGCCGAAGTCGCCCAGCGCGCTTCGCGCCTGATCACCCAGTTCATGGAAAAGAAGGCCAAGGACGGCGTCAATGCGCCGACCGACGAACTCGGCGTGGCGAAGGCCTTCATGGACATGTCGTCCCGTTTGCTGGCCAATCCGTACAAGATGGCCCAGACCCAGATGAACATGATGTGGGATTACTTCTCGCTGTGGCAGAACACCAGCATGAAGATGATGGGGATGCCGACTTCCAACCCCGTCGCCTCCCCGAAGAAGGGTGACAACCGCTTCCGCGACGAAGAGTGGGAAGAGCATTTCATGTTCGACTTCGTCAAGCAGTCCTACCTGATCACGGCCCGCCACCTGCACGATACCGTTGCCGGCACCGAAGGCCTGGACGAAGCCACCCAGCAGAAGGTCAACTTCTTCACCCGCCAGTACATCGACGCGCTGTCGCCGTCGAACTTTGCCCTGACCAACCCGGAAGTCTTCCGTGAAACCGTCAAGAGCAACGGCCAGAACCTTATCAAGGGCCTTAACAACCTGCTGCACGACGTTGAGTCGGGCGATGGCCAGCTGCGCATCCGGATGACCGACACCTCGGCCTTCGAAATGGGCAGGAACGTTGCCACGACGCCGGGCAAGGTGGTTTTCCAGAATGAGCTGTTCCAGCTCATCCAGTACAACCCGAGCACGCCGCAACAGAACAAGAAGCCTTTCCTGATCGTGCCGCCGTGGATCAACAAGTACTACATCCTCGATCTGCGTGAAAAGAATTCCATGGTCAAATGGGCGACCGACCAGGGTCACACCACCTTCATCATGTCGTGGATCAACCCGGACGAGAAGCTGGCGGCCAAGTCCTTCGAGAACTACCTGCTCGAAGGTTCGCTCGAAGCCATCACGCAAGTTTGCGCCCACACCGGCGAAAACAGCGTCAATCTGGCCGGCTACTGCCTGGGCGGCACGCTGACCATGACCACGCTGGCCTACATGGCCGCCAAGAAAGACAAGCGTGCCAACTCGGCCACCTTCTTCACCACCATGCTCGATTTCTCCGAGCCGGGCGAACTGGGCATCTTCCTCGATGAAGGCGCGGTCGAAGGTCTCGAAAAGCGGATGGCCGAAAAGGGCTTCCTCGAAGGTTCGGAAATGGCCGGCACCTTCAACATGCTGCGCGCCAACGATCTGATCTGGTCTTTCGTGGTCAACAACTACCTGATGGGCAAGGATCCGTTCCCCTTCGACCTGCTGTATTGGAACTCCGATTCGACCCGCATGCCGGCCGCCATGCACAGCTTCTACCTGCGCAACATGTACCTGGCCAACCTGCTCAAGGAACCGGGCGGCATCACGCTGGGCGGCGTCAAG
>CAIYYE010000135.1 GCA_903930395.1 uncultured beta proteobacterium | reverse complement strand
CAGTTTTTCAGCGAAGTGCTGAAAATGGTGCCCAGGAAGGGACTCGAACCCCCACACCTTTCGGCGCCAGAACCTAAATCTGGTGCGTCTACCAATTTCGCCACCTGGGCAGGCGGGGCGAATTCTAGCACCGACTGAGCATCGCCCTCCAGAACAGAATCCCATGTCCGTCGATCACTACGAAAACTTTCCTGTCGCCTCGATGCTGCTGCCGCCTGAACTGCGCCAGCCGATTGCGGTGATTTACCGCTTTGCCCGCAGCGCCGACGACATCGCCGACGAGGGTGATGCGACGCCGGCCGAACGTCTGGCTGACCTCAATGCCTACCGGGCCGAACTGGACCGCATTGAAGCCGGCGGCCCGCCACAGACCCCGCTTTTCGTCGCACTGGCCGAGGTAATAGGCAGCTACGCCCTGCCCATCCAGCTCTTCCGCGATCTGCTCGATGCTTTTGCCCAGGACGTGGTCAAGACGCGCTATGCCGACTACCCGGAACTGCTCGATTACTGCCGGCGCTCGGCCAACCCGGTCGGGCGACTGGTGCTTCACCTGTTTGGCCGCACCGAGCCGGAACACATGGACCAGTCCGACTGCATCTGCACCGCCTTGCAGTTGATCAACTTTTGGCAGGATGTTGCCATCGACTGGCAAAAAGACCGCGTTTACATCCCGCAAACTGATTTCCCGCATTTTCGCGTCAGCGAGGACGACATTGCCGCCCGTCGCTGGTCGGCCAACTGGGCAGCCCTGATCGACTTCGAAATCGACCGGGCAAACGCCCTCATGCAGCGTGGCACCCCGCTCGTGCATGCCCTGCCCGGCCGGCTGGGCTGGGAAATCCGCCTGACCGTGCAGGGTGGTCTGCGTATTCTGGAACGGCTTCGCCAGGTGCGTGGCGACGTGTTCAGACGCCGGCCCAAGCTCGGCGCATGGGACTGGGTCGTTCTCGCGGCGCGTTCCATTAGAATGTGAGCCTATGAATCCCGACCAATACTGCCAGGAGAAGTGCGCGGCCAGCGGCTCCTCCTTTTACTACAGCTTCCTCTTCCTGCCCCTCGAGCGTCGGCGCGCCATCATGGCGCTCTATGCCTTCTGCCGCGAGGTTGATGACGTCGTCGACGAATGCAACGACATTTCCATCGCCTCGACCAAGCTCGCCTGGTGGCGCCAGGAAGTCGAACGCATCGCCGAAGGCCAGCCGCAACACCCGGTCGGCCAGGCGCTGAAGAACCTGGACAAAAGCATCAACCTGCCCAAGGAACAGTTGCTCGAAATCATCGACGGCATGGAGATGGACCTCACGCAGTCGCGCTATCTCGACTTCAAGGGCCTGTCGCTTTACTGCTACCGCGTCGCCAGCGTCGTCGGCCTGCTCGCCGCCGAAATCTTCGGCTACACCGACCGCCAGACGCAAAAGTACGCGCACGACCTCGGCATGGCCTTCCAGCTCACCAACATCATTCGCGACATCGGCGAAGACGCCCGGCGCGGCCGCATCTACATCCCGATGGACGAACTCAAGCAGTTCAACGTGCCGGCTGCCGACATCCTCAATGGCAAGTATTCCGATAATTTCACGGCCCTCATGCAGTTCCAGTACGAGCGCGCAGAGAAGTATTACGAACAGGCCTTCGCCCAGTTGCCTGCCGTCGACCGCAAGAGCCAGCGCCCCGGCCTGATCATGGCGGCGATCTACCGCACCGTGCTCGACGAGATCAGGCGCGAGAATTTCCAGGTCCTGCACCAGCGCATTTCGCTGCCGCCCATGCGCAAGCTGTGGCTGGCCGCGAAGACCTGGATCAAGGGTTGATCCCTTGAAAATCGCCGTCATCGGCGGCGGCTGGGCCGGCCTTGCGGCCGCCGTTGAACTGACCGCGGCGGGCGCTGAAACGACCTTGTTCGAGGCCGGCCGCGTCCTCGGTGGTCGGGCCCGAGGTGTAGAGATTGACGGGCGAAAACTCGACAACGGCCAGCACATCCTGCTCGGCGCCTATCGCGAAACACTGGCGCTGATCCGTCGGGTCGGCGCCGACCCGGATCAACTGTTCGACCGCCGCCCCCTGCAGGTTATCGACAACAGCGGCTTTCGCCTCGCCCTGGCCAAACTGCCCGCCCCGCTCAACGTCGCCTGTGGACTGCTCTCGGCCAGCGGCGTCAGCCTCGGCGAAAAGCTGCGCACCGCCCTGTGGATGGACGGCATCAAACGCCGGGGCTTTCGCCTGGCGCAGGAGATGACGGTCAGCCAATGGCTCGATGAGGCCGGGCAAACCGGCGCCCTGCGTCGCCACCTGTGGGAACCGCTCTGTCTCGCCGCGCTGAACACACCGGCTGAGCGTGCCTCGGCGCAGCTTTTTGCCAATGTCCTGCGCGACAGCCTGGGTAGTGCGCGCCGCGAAGATACCGATCTGCTGCTGCCGCGCGTCGATCTTGGCCAGGTGCTGCCCGAACCGGCCGGTCATTGGCTGCGGGAGCACGGGGCCGACATCCGCCTGGGTGTGCGGGTAGGCCAGGTTACCGAAGTCGACGGCGGAATCGAGATCGATGGTGAAAGCTTCGCTGCCGCCATCCTTGCCACCGCGCCGCAGCATCTCGGTGCCCTCTGGCCAGCCGCTGCCACGAGCTTCACCTACGAGCCGATTGCCACCATCTACCTGCAATTCAGCCCCGGGATGAAATCTGCTTTCCCCTTGCGCAACCATCTCGGCGGCCAAGGCCAGTGGGTGGTCGACCGGGGCGACGGCCTCTTCGCCTGTGTCCTGAGCGGCCATGGCGACTGGGAGGCGCTGGACGATACCGGGCTGGCCGCTACCCTTGAAAACGAACTGGCGAGCCCGGACAAAGCAAGCTGGCACAAGGTCATCCGCGAAAAGCGCGCGACCTTTTCCGCCCGCCCCGGCCTGCTCCGGCCTGACGGCAAAACATCCAATCCGCGTCTTTTCCTGGCCGGCGACCACACCTGGGCCGACTATCCGGCCACCCTCGAAGGCGCCGTCCGCAGCGGCCTGCGGGCAGGACTATGGGCAGCCATGGCAACCCGGCCCTGATTGGCCAGGCTGAACAGCACATTGCCTGCATTTTGATCGGCCAACAGCCGATCCACATTCAGCCTGACCAGCCTCTTTTATGCCTTAGGTCATAACCCCCGAATTGCCTCTATTCGTGTGGCATCCAGCCTTGCCGGGCGATCTGAAAATAGATTCATATTTTTCATGCGCGTGACCAAATTACTGTGTAAATTAGCGTCGAAGTTGCTCATTTTTTAATCACCGGCTTCTGCTTTGCACATGGACGATTTTCAATTCCGAACACGCATGCACCGCTTCCCAGAGTCCGTTCAACAATCAATCGACAGCGGCCTGATTCCATCGCCGCCTGAAGTGCTGTTGCGCCTGATGCGTACCGTTGACGACGAACAGGCGACGATGGGCGACTTGGCGAGCATCGTCGAGCAGGATCCGGGCTTGGCCAGCCGCATACTGAGCGTCGCCAACTCGCCAGCGCTACGCCGTGGACGCGAGCTCAAGAGTCTCGAAACCTGTCTGATCGCTCTCGGCACACGCCTGGTTCGCTCTCTGGCGACCTGCCTTTCCATCCAGAGACTTTTTGACCGCAACCCCAAACTCGATGCCGCCAGCGTAGCCGACTACTGGAGCCATTCGCTGCTGGTTGGTGAACTGGCCCGCGGCGTGGCGGAACTTGCCGAACACCCGCACCCCGACGAAGCCTATCTGTCAGGGCTCTTGCACGACATTGGCGAACTGCTCCTGCTCTCGGCGATTGGCGAACCCTACCGTCGCTTCCTGATCAATGTCGCCGCAGACCCGAGGATACAGAACGAAGAGCTGCAGCTTTTCGGCACCACCCATGCCGAGGTCGGCGGCTGGCTCATCGACCACTGGGGCCTGGACACCGTGCTCGCCGACGGGGTGACTTTCCATCATGCACCGGCCGTCCAGATCCTGACGGCAACCGCACTGCCGCAAATAGTCTGGATCGCCCAGGCACTGAGCTCCAATATGGAAAGCTCGGCCGAACTGGGCGTTGTCGTCAACCACAGCAGCCTCAAGCTTGAAATGTCGGCATTGCTCAGCGTTCGCGAACGTTCGATCCAGCGCACCCGGCAGATTGCGGAGGCATTGGGAATCACCGTCGCCGACGAATTTCCGCTGCGTCGCACCTCGATACCCGCCCCCACGAATCGTTCACCGGATCCGGCGAGCGAGGCCGACGATGATATTGGCGAGATGATCGGCGGCATGGCATTGCTCCAGCCATTGCAACAGGACTTGTTCCAGCTCGGCAGCGATACCGAAGTCTTGCTCGCGCTCCGAGAGTCGGCCCGCATCCTGTTCGAGCTGCCAAAGCTTGCCATCCTGCTGACCAACGAGAAGGGTGATGCCCTGTCCGGCGAAAAGGTCGGGGCTCAACCGGACCTCTTCCGGCAACTCTCCATCCCGCTCATGCCATCCCGCTCCCTGGCCGCGGCAGCCGTCATCGAGCGCCAGGTACGGACCAGCTTCGAGCAGACCGAATCGCCCTCCTTGCTCGATTTCCAGCTTGCCCGCGCGCTGGCTGCCGATGGCTTGCTGTGCATCCCGATGCTGGCTCGAAATCGGGCGATAGGCGTGATGATTTGCGGACTCTCGGAAAAACAGTACGCCCGGCTTCAGCGGCGGATTCCCTGGCTGGCCAATTTCGGAAAAATCGCCGCGATCAGCCTCGACGCCCTGATGGAAGCGACCCATCACCGTCAGCAAGTTGAAGCCGAACTGACGAATCAATTTACCCGCCACGCGCGCCAGATCGTGCATGAGGCCGGGAATCCCCTCGGCATCATCAAGAGCTACCTCAAAATTCTCGAACGCAAGCTGCCCGAGGATGGCGTTCGCCAGGAGCTGGCCATCCTGACCGAGGAAATCGACCGCGTGGCCAATATCGTTGGTCATATGAGCCTTGCCGTCAAAGGCGCCACGGCAAGCGGCAGCATCGACCTGATCAGTGTCCTCAACGACTTCCTCGTGCTCTATGCCGACACCTTGTTCAATGCCAGGGAGATACGGGTCGAAGCCGTTCTTCCCCAGATCGAGCTACCTGTCCAGGTCAACCGCGACAACCTCAAGCAAATCGTCCTGAATCTCTGGAAAAATGCCTCGGAAGCCCTCGTCGCCGGGAAGACCGTCAAGATTTCCGTCAGCGACAACATCATTCATGATGGCGCCAGCTATGTGCAATTGCGGGTCGATGACAATGGTCCGGGCATGTCCGAGGAGACCATACAGACCATCTATCGCCCGAAACCCGTCACCGACGACGCACAACGGGGATTTGGCCTGTCGATGGTGGGCAGCCTGGCCAAACGGGAAGGGATACTGATTACCTGCAGAAGCCAGATCGGCATCGGTACCAGCATTGCCTTGCTGATCCCGAAACGTGGCCAGCCCTCGCCGGGACAGTAGCGAATGAATGCCATCAGCGCACTCTATGAACTGGCCAGGATCCCGAGCATTCGGGTACACCAGCACATTCTGATCGTTGACGACGAGCCGCACTTCCGCCGCGCCTACAAGGAATTGCTGGCCGGCGAGCATCGCTCGATTAATGAAGCAAGCACAGGCCAGGAAGCCATCGCCCGGCTGAAAAACAACGAGACTGATCTTGTCATCCTGGACTTGAAGCTTCCGGACATATCCGGTCTGGAAATCATGGAGTGGATGACTGCGCACAAGATTGACGCATCGGTCATCGTCTTCAGCGCGGACAAGTCGATCGGCTCGGCCATTCACGCACTTCGTCATCGCGCCTTCGAATTCCTGCGCAAGGATTGCGACCCCAACGACATGATCGTCGCGGTCGACCGTGCCATGGCCAATCGCCTGCGCGACAAGGAACTCGCCCTCATCTCGGCGCATCTGGAGCATTCTGAACGACTGCATCGTTTCCTCGTCGAGCAATCGCCCGACATGATCTTTACCCTCGATCACGAATGCCGTTTCACGTTCATCAACAGCCGGGTCAGCACATTGCTCGGTTATGACCCGGACGAATTGCTCGGACAACACTATACGAAGGTCGTCGACCCACGCGACCACGAGCATGTCCAGTTTGCCTTCAACGAAAGACGGGTCGGCGATCGCGCCACCAGCAACCTCGAGGTGCGCTTCAAGCGCAAGCCGACGACGCAGCGCACCCGCAGCAGCACAATCGTGACGGCGATACTGAGTTCGCAAGGCATTTATGAAGCGAAACACGCGGGAGAGCCTGGGGCCTTCCTCGGCTCCTCGGGCGTGGCCAGAGACATTTCAGAACGCAAGAAGGCCGAAGAAACCATCGTTTTCCAGGCTTTCCATGATCTCCTGACCAAATTACCGAATCGAACGCTCTTCGTTGACCGTCTCGAGATGGCTATAGTGCAAGCCGCACGGCGCAAGGAAAAGCTCGCCGTGATGTTTTTTGACCTCGATCGATTCAAACTGGTCAACGACACCTACGGTCACCAGGTGGGCGACCAGCTACTCCGGGAATTTGCGGCCCGTGTCCGCAAGTGCCTGCGCACGGGAGACACCCTGGCCCGGCACGGCGGCGACGAATTTACAGCCTTGCTGCCTACCGTCAGCAACAAGGAAGATATCAATGTCGTGGCCGAAAAAGTGCTCGCCGAGTTGCGCAAACCATTCGTCGTCGCCGAAACCGAGTTTCTGGCCACCACCAGCATCGGCATTGCGATCTATCCTGAAGACAGTTCCACGGCCGAAGAATTGATTCGTTGTGCCGACATGGCGATGTACCAGGTCAAGGCCCAGGGGAAAAACGGCTATATCGCTTTCCAGCCGCACATGCATACCGCGCACCTCGACCGTTTGTCCATCGAGAACGACTTGCGCGAGGCTGTCAAGGCGAGCAATCAGTTCGAATTGTATTTCCAGCCGCAAATCGATGCGACCAATGTAAAAGTGGTCGGGGTTGAAGCCCTGATTCGCTGGCACCATCCACAAGCCGGTTTGATTGGCCCTGACATTTTCATCCCCATCGCCGAAGAAACGGGCCTGATCGTCGCCATCAGCGACTGGGTGCTCCGTGAAGCCTGCGCCCAACTGGCCGCGCTGAAAGAACTCGGCTTTGGCGACCTCAGGATGGGCGTCAATCTTTCGCCCAGGGAATTTGATCGTGACGACCTGCTGGAGCGGATTCGCATTCCCCTCGAGGAATCCCGGATAGCGCCGACATCGCTGGAAATCGAAATTACCGAAAGCCTTCTCATGAAGGATGTCGAGAATATCGTGGCGCGCGTCAAGCGGCTGCGCAGCACCGGGGTGAACATTTCGATCGATGATTTCGGAACACGGTATTCGTCGCTCAATTACCTTCGCCGATTCTCGGTCAACCGCATCAAGATCGACCAGTCGTTTGTCCGGGATCTCAATGCGTCGCGCGACTCATTTGCCATCATTCAGGCCATCGTCGGGATTGCCCGCAACTTTGATCTGCAACTGATCGTCGAGGGGGTGGAAACCGAGCAGCAGGTTGCCATTCTCAGACAACTGGGCTGTAACGAAATGCAGGGCTATTTCTTCAGCCGCCCCTTGCCGTCAGAAAATCTGATCGCCTTCCTGAGGCTGTCAAAAGCCTAGCCGGCCAACCGTCCCGACTGAATACGCAAAATCCGCCCGCAGCGGGCGGCAATCGCTTCATCGTGGGTAACCAGCAACAAGGTTGTCCCCTGCCGGGCATTGAGATCGAACATGAGGTCGATTACCTGCTGGCCGGTCGCCGCGTCGAGATTTCCGGTCGGTTCGTCGGCCAGCACCAGTTGCGGATCGGGCGCAAAGGCGCGGGCCAGCGCGACGCGCTGCTGTTCGCCGCCGGACAGGTGCTTCGGATAATGCCTGAGGCGATGCCCCAGGCCGACGCGGGCCAGCCATTCACCGGCCGCCACCGCCGGCTTGCCGGCGCCAGCCAGTTCAAGCGGCAGCATGACGTTTTCCAGCGCATTGAGGGAAGGCAGCAACTGGAAGGACTGGAAGACGAAGCCGAGGAGGCGGCCGCGCAACTTGGCCCGCTGGTCCTCGTCAAGCGCATTGAGCGACAGGCCGTCGAGCCGCACCTCGCCCGCCGTCGGCGTATCCAGGCCGGCGAGCAGGCCGAGCAGGGTCGACTTGCCAGAGCCGGAGGCACCGACAATGGCCACCGTTTCACCCGACATGACCGAAAAGGAAATATCCTGCAGAATCGTCAGTGGCTCGCCGCCGTTATCGACAGTCTTGCCCAGCCCCGCTACCTCAATCACCGGTTTTCCTGCCATGCGCTTCGCTCTCTTCCTCTGTGCCCTGCTCTTCACCGCCTCGCCCGCCCTTGCCGCCCGGACCATCCTGATCATGGGCGACTCGCTGTCGGCCGGCTACGGCATCCGGCCGGAACAGGCCTGGCCGGCGCTGCTCAATACACGGCTGGCTGAAAAGCGTCTCGATTATAGCGTCACCAACCTCTCGATCTCTGGTGAAACCACGGCCGGCGGGCGCTCCCGCCTCGGCCCGGCACTCAAGGCCCACCAGCCAGCCATCGTCGTCATTGCGCTGGGTGCCAATGACGGCCTGCGCGGCCTGCCCCTCGGCCAGATGCGCGACAACCTCAATGCCATGATCAGCGCTGCCCGGACCAGCGGTGCGCGGGTCGTCATGGCCGGCATGCGCCTGCCGCCAAATTACGGGCCCTATGCCACGGATTTCTTCGGTAGTTTCAAGAGCATTGCCCAGCAACAGAAAGTCCCGCTCATCGACTTTCTGCTCGAACCGATCGTCGCCCGGCCGCAACTTTTCCAGGCCGACAACCTGCACCCGCTGGCCGAAGCCCAGCCGCTGCTCGTCGACCATGTCTGGCCGGCCCTGGCACCCCTGTTAAAATAGCCGGATGAAGCCTTCCCGCCCCACCGTGGCCGATATTGCGGCCTACGACGAAATCATCGATGTCCGCTCGCCGGCCGAGTTTGCCGAAGACCATATCCCCGGTGCCATCAACTGCCCGGTGCTCGACGATGCCCAGCGCATCGAGGTCGGCACCCTCTACAAGCAGGTGTCGCCCTTCGAGGCGAAGAAGATCGGTGCCGCTCTGGTCTCCGAAAACATCGCCAAACACCTCAAGGAGCGCTTCCTCGACCGCCCGAAAAGCTGGAAGCCGCTGATCTACTGCTGGCGCGGCGGCGACCGCAGCGGCTCGATGACAACGGTTTTCAAATCCATCGGCTGGCATACCGGGCAACTGGACGGCGGCTACAAAGCCTGGCGCAGCCATGTCATAGCCCGGCTCGACGCATTACCCGGCCAACTCCGCTTCATCGTCATCGGCGGTGCCACGGGCAGCGCCAAGACGCGCATCCTGCAAGCCATCGGCAATCTGGGCGAGCAGATCCTCGATCTCGAAGCGCTGGCCAATCACAAGGGTTCGGTCCTTGGTGTCCTCCCCGATTCACCGCAGCCGTCGCAAAAGGCGTTTGAAACGGCCTTACTCAAGGCGCTGGCCGACCTTGATCCAGCCCGCCCGATCTATGTCGAGGCGGAAAGCCGCAAGATCGGCAACCTGCATGTGCCGGAAGCGATGATCGCCCGCATCCGCGGCGGCGAATGCGTCGCTGTCGAAGCCACACTGGAGGCCCGCGTTGCCTTCCTGCTCAAGGATTACGATTACTTTCTGACGCAGCCCGAATTCCTCGGTCAGCGCCTCGATGCGCTGCGCACGCTGCAAAGCCGCGAAACCCTGGAGCGCTGGAAAACGCTGATCGGCCAGTCCAACTGGCCAAGCCTCGTCGGCGAACTGCTCGAACAGCATTACGACCCGCTCTACCAGCGCTCGCAGGACCGCAACTACACCGGGATGCAGGATTCAGGCAATTTTGCGACGGACGATTTATCGGCGGACGGCATCAGCCGACTGGCCGCCGCCATCGTTCAGGCACGTACGGCGCAGATGGCCTGACGCACGGCCGGCTTCGGGCTGGCCGTGTAACCCTCCGCGAAAGCAATTTCACACAGGCCGGCCGCCTGCACTACTTCCCGCAACTCCCCCGGCCTGAGCAGGAAGGCCGGGCTGGATGGCTTGCCCCAGGCTTCATTGCCCACCATGAAGGTTTCGTAAATCAGCACGCCACCTGGCGCCAGCATGGCCAAGACATCCGGCAGGCGCGGCCGCCACAGGTAGTTGGTAACGACGATGCCGGCGAAGCTGCGGCCGGCCAGCGGCCACACCTCACCCTCCAGGTCGAGCTGCATCGCGCTAATGCCTGGCACATCCTGCAATGTCGCAATCGCCTCGGCATCGCGGTCGACCGCTACAACAGCAAAACCCAGCCCGGCGAGAAATCGTGCATGTCGCCCGCTGCCACAAGCCAGGTCGAGGATGCAGCCGCCCGGTGCAGTCCGCCCGCAATGCACCGCGACCCAGGGGGATGGCGGTATGATCCGGGGCAATTCATTGAGGGAGTCGGTCATGTCGGAATTTGTCGTCGTTGCGGAAAATGCTCAGGGAAGATACCAGCAGGCAGTCACCATCGGCCAGCATCATTTGCTCGCCGACGAACCGGCCAGCCTGGGCGGCGCCGATGCCGGCCCGGCTCCTTTCGATTACGTCATGGCCGGCCTCGGTGCCTGCACGTCGATCACCCTGCGCATGTACGCCGAGCGCAAAGGCATTGCACTGACCCGTGTGAGCGTCGCACTCAGCCATGAAAAGATCGAGGTCGACGGCGTTTCCCGCGACCGTATCGAGCGCACCATCACGCTTGACGGCACGCTCACCGCCGAGCAGCGCCAGCGCCTGCTGGAGATCGCCAACAAATGCCCGGTGCACCGCGCATTGTCGTCATCCTTCGTCATCGACAGCGCCCTTGGATCATAGCGAATAACCCCACAACGTCCATGACAATGGGCGGCCGTTGTGCCAGAATTCCGCACTGCACAAAAAATAAACTGACAAGGGGTTCACCATGTTGGAACAGCACTATTTAACCTCGCTTTTCGAGCCGAAATCGGTCGCAGTCATTGGTGCATCAGACCGCGAAAACTCGGTCGGCAACATCATCTTCAAGAACATCCTCGGCTCGGGTTACAAGGGGCGTCTGTACGCCATCAACCCCAAGCACGAAACGATACAGGGCCAGCAGTCCTACAAGTCGATTGAAGAAATCGGCGCCCGCGTCGAAATGGCGGTCATCTGCACCCGGCCGCAAACCGTCCCGCAACTGATCGAACAGTGTGGCCGCTCGGGCGTCCGCAACGTCATCGTTATCGCCTCCGGCTTTTCCGAGGCTGGCCATATCGGCGCCGCGCTCGAACGCAAGGTCATGGAGATTGCCCGGTCCTACAACGTGCGCATCCTCGGCCCCAACTGCCTGGGCATCATCCGCCCGGATCTGGGCCTCAACGCCACTTTCACCAAGATCACTGCCAAGCCGGGTAATCTTGCCCTCGTCTCGCAATCCGGCGCCATGTGCTCGGCCGTGCTCGACTGGGCCAAGGCCAACGATGTCGGTTTCTCGTCGGTCATCTCCATCGGCATGACGGCCGACGTCGATTTCGGCGAAATCCTCGACTACCTGATCTACGACAGCCGCACCCACTACATCCTGATGTACGTCGAAGGCATCCGCAACGCCCGCCGCTTCATGAGCGCCCTGCGTTCGGCCGCCCGCATCAAGCCGATCATCCTGCTCAAGGCCGGCCGCCACGCCGCCGGTTCGGCCGCTGCCGCCACCCACTCCGGCATGGCCGCCGTCTCCGACACCGTGTTCGACGCCGCCGTGCGCCGCGCCGGTGTGGTCCGCGTCCAGAACGTCGGCCAGCTTTTCTACGCCGCCAAGGCGCTGGCCTCCAAGTTCCGCCCCCTCGGCAACCGTCTTGCCATCATCACCAACGGCGGCGGGCCGGGCGCCATGGCCGCCGACCGGGCCGGCGACATGGGCATTCCGCTGGCTGAACTGTCCAACGAAACCATGGCCGTGCTCAACAAGGCGCTGCCCACCAACTGGTCGCACAGCAACCCCATCGACATCGGCGGCGACGCCACACCCGAGCGCTATCGCGAAGCGATCATGGCGGTCACCCATGACCCCAACGTCGACAGCACCCTGGTCATGCTCTCGCCGCAGGCGATGACCGACCCGCTGGCCGTCGCCCAGGCCATCATCGAAGTCGCCGACACCCTGAACCGCTCGCTGATCTGCTGCTGGATGGGCGAGGAACAGGTGCGCGAGGCGCGCAACCTGCTCGAATCCGCCGGCATCCCGGCCTTCCGCATGCCGGAAACGGCCATCGAGCTGTTCCACCACATTTCCAAGTACTACCGAAACCAGAAGCTCCTGCTCCAGACGCCGGAACCGACCCGCCAGCATGGTCGGCCGGAAGCCGAAGGCGCCAAGATGCTGATCGAGGCGCTGCTCGCCGAACGGCGCAAGGTGCTTTCGGAAATGGAATCGAAGGCGATCCTGCGTGCCTTCAAGGTACCGGTTGCCCAGACCATGGTCGCCCGCACGGCGACCGAAGCACTGCTGCTGGCCGAGCAGATCGGTTTCCCGATCGCCATGAAGGTCGATTCGCCCGACCTCACGCACAAGTCGGATGCCGGCGGCGTTCGCCTCAACATCCAGAATGCGCCGGCCGTCCGCAACGCCTATCACGACATTATCGACACCGTGCAGAAGCGCCACCCGAACGCCAAGATCAACGGCGTTTCGAT
>CAIYYE010000134.1 GCA_903930395.1 uncultured beta proteobacterium | reverse complement strand
CTCTGAAATTCCGGCTTGGGCAGGCGGGCGCGGCGCTCGGCAACGGCAGCTCGCGAACGCTCCAGCAGCCCCCCCAGATCAGCCTGAAGCTTGTCGCGCTTATCCCCGGTTGAGCGCAGCAATTCGCGCTGCATGCCGCGCACGCGCTTGAGATCGCTGCTCAGGCAAAGGTGTTCAACAGTTTCGGCAGGGCGGGCAGGTTTGTCTTTTTTCATTCACGGGAACGGCAAATCGGGACCCGGATTTTACCGCGCCAAAGCGGCCACTCTGTGCCGAGACGAAAAATGTGACCCAGGCGGGCGGGCTTATGCCGAGCCGATAGCCATCAACCGCAAGACTTGGGTACAAGGCTTCCCCTCGGTCTATACTTCGCGCATATTCTGCCCCGACAAAACCATGGCCATTATCCGCTGCAACAAATGCACTCAGCTCGCCGAGCAGCCTGACAACCTAGCAGGACAAAGTATTGCTTGCCCCCAATGCGGCACCCCGGTAGCCGTCCATTCAACCCTGTTCTTCATCGAGAAACTGCTCGACAAGTACTTTACTGCACAGCGCGAGGTCATCCGCCTGAAAGCGCCCGCTGCATCAAGCAAGGCTATTTCCCCGGAAGCCGAACCGACAAATTCGCCACCATCCGACGTCGATCTGGCCAATACCGACTTCCTGGCTACCGAATTGCAGCACGGGCCGATTTACGACTGGTTTCACAAGAAGCAGATCAAGGTTCAGGCCAACATGCGCGGGGTCGACACCAGCGGCTTTTTTGATGAGGTTGCCGAAGCTATCGGCGGCAACTTCGACGTACTCAAGGAAGTACTCGAACGAATTCGCTGGTCGCAGCAGAAGGAACACGCAAGCACCACGATCCACCTCGACAAGAAGTCGCCGAACGATGCCAAAGCCATTTCGGCTTTCTGTCAGCAGCTTTACGACTTTTCCTTTGTCGCCAAGTGCTTCCATAACAAGCCAGAAAACAATGTGCGTCTGATTTTGCAAACGGCACCGACCATACGCGATTTCTTTAACGGCGAATGGCTGGAATGGCACGCGCTAATGACTAGCCTGCGCTACGCCAAGGAGCGCAAACGCCGTTTTTCCTGCACACGAGGGCTGAATCTCACCCTGGCCAACGGTGATCCGTACGAGCTTGACGTTTTCATGCTTATCGACGGCAATCTGCCAATCTGCATTGAGTGCAAGAGCGGCGAATTCCGCCAGAACATCGATCGCTACCTGGCCTTGCGCAAACGACTCGGCCTGGATGCCCGACAATTCGTGATGTGCATTACTGGCCTTAGCGACGATAACGCCAAAGCCTTTTCAGCAATGTACGACCTCACTTTCGTCAACGAGCGTGGCCTCTCCACACACCTCGGGCGCCTCTTCTGAACCTAGCCAGATAGTGCGCACTAAGCAGCATTCGATACGCTAGCTCCCCAAAAGCAAAAACGCCGCCCCGGAGGACGGCGTTTACTGATGCAAGCTGTCGCTTACTTCTTGACGCCCATCCACTGGGCGTTCTTGCCGTCACTGGTCTTTTCGCAGACAACCTTGACACCGGAAATCGCGGCCATGGTGCCGACGGGTTCAAATTTGCCGGCATCACCGTTGTAG
>CAIYYE010000133.1 GCA_903930395.1 uncultured beta proteobacterium | reverse complement strand
CCCGGCGTGAAGGCTGGCGCCCCTTCGGAATTCGTCGGCGAGTATGGATTCTCCGGCCATGATGGTGACCTGCAAGACCTCGGAATTGCTCAGCAGGCCTTGTGCGACCTCTCTGGCCAGATCATGGTCGCCCACGAAGCATGCCGTCTTTACAGTGCTCTGGACAGTATCCAGCAGTTGGTTGAGGCGGGTCTCTATGACGAGATTGGCCCGCTCACCCGTCGAGTATGCGGTGAAGCCGATGGCCCCGAGGCTGGCGACGATGAAAGCCGCCAGCGTGATCAGGACTGAACGGAAAACGATTCCCTGAGTGGATATGTGCATCAGCGGCGAGATCGAAAATTTCCGGGTAGTCATGATTTCATGCTCACGGAGAGAACGACAGGACTATCCTGACACGCGCATCGGCCTGACTCCGCTCGAGGTAGCCAACGCCCCCCGGGTTGCCGAGCACGTGGGCAAGCACCTCGCTGGCCGAGTTGGCCTGGAGCGGTGGCCGGGTCTTGCCGGAGAAATAGAGGCGAGCCCAATAGGCGTTGATTTCAGAGACATCCTTGTCGGCCAGTTTGCGATAGAACTCGGCGCGCAAGCCTCCCGCCAGCGGCTGATCGATCGGCAATGCAGTGATGCCGGTCGGCAGCTTGCGATAACGGCCGAGGAAGATATTGATCACCTCCTCCTGGCTCAGGCGCTCCACCCCGGACTTGGCATCGACCACCACGACCACGTCAGCCAGGACATCCCCCCAGCAGAGGAGTGCCAACAGGCCCAGGATGGAGAGGTGTCGGGAAA
Source organism: uncultured beta proteobacterium (assembly GCA_903930395.1). Lineage (GTDB taxonomy): Bacteria > Pseudomonadota > Gammaproteobacteria > Burkholderiales > Rhodocyclaceae > Azonexus. The sequence goes on along the minus strand of CAIYYE010000133.1, from coordinate 2,263 downwards.
GTTCCGTCATGGCTCAGAAGGCGAAATCCAGTGCCAGGCTCATGACATTCATGCTGCCGTCCCACTGCACGATGTCACCCCGGAAGGTAAAGGCAGAATCTGGCTTGCCGCGAATCGCATCGAACTGGATTTTCAAGGCGACGTTTTGATAGACATCCCAGCGCGATCCGACGGTGATCGTGTGGTGATTGGTGTGCGTGGCAGAAGCGAGCGTTTGGGCGAGTCCGGTAAATGGCCCGACCGTCGTGAAAGTGCCTGGCGAGGACCGGGTTTTCGAATAACCCAGATAGGGCGAGAATTGTCCGAGGCGATAAGAGGCGATCACAAACCCGGCCCGTGAGTCTTCGTAAGCGACGGAGTCATAGCGGATACGCCCGAGCATGCCCTGGACTTGCAGCGGACCCTTGTCGAATACAACGCCGACCGAGTCAAACCGGGCATGGGTGTTTTTCACCCGGGTTTCCGGCACAAGCGTGGTCAGGGGCAAGTTGGCCAGGGCATCGATTGGCAGTTCGCTATTGAATTTCACGTCAGCGCTGGCGATCCGCAACTGCCAGGGGCCGAGAAAATAATCCAGGTGGCCACCGATCAGGCGTGAGCCGTTCAAGTTCCAGGTGATGGGACTGACAAACGGGCTGGATTCAGGCGATATCCCGGCATAAAACTTCGCCCGCAGCAGGCCGGCGCCCAAATCGGTACTCCAGCCCGTATCGAAACCATCGAAATAGCTGAACACCAGGGGGCCGTAAAAATCAGGTGGTGGACGCACGGTCAGGTTCGAATAACCGACCAGGCGGGAGTCGGCGAGCATGTAAAACTCGGTACCCAGACGCCCGATACGGACCTGGAAGTCCGGCGTGAAGTCATGGCGCAGGAAGGCCCAGGAAACCTCGGGACGGTAACTGCCGTCATAGCGATAACGGCTGATGAGCTGAACCACGCCTTCGGATTGGGCGCCCAGTTTCAGGTTGGCCTGCACCCCGAACAGGGTATCAATTTTCGAAGACCAGCTTTTGGTCAGCCCCTTGGGCTGGGAAAGATCCCTGACATATTCTGCCGAGTTGCTATCGGAACGAGCCACTCCGAAGGTGCCGAAGCCCTTGAGCAGGAAACCGTCGCTGGCAGGCGCCGTATTCCCGGTCTCGGCATGGCACAGACTGCTGCCCAACAAGAAAATGAAAACGCCCAGACATCGGTTGCGCATTGTTTTCATACGCGCTTCTGGAACTTGCACACGATTCCCTCTTCATTTCTCGCTCCGCCAGCGTCGGAATCAGGCCATTTTCGCCGTACTCAAAAAGCAAAACTGGCAAAGCGGGTGCTTCGTATCTCTAGTGACGACCAGGCCTTCCTTTCATTTACCCAGAATATCCCTGAGCAGCAGGATGAACCCGGCAAAGACAGCCAATCCGGCAGGAATAAAAGCGATTAAAAGTTCCAGCACGGGGCGGATACCTTTGGGTGTTTTTAATGATGCCAGCTTATGCCTCTATCGCAATACTTGTAAATATGACAGAAGTAATAGAGGAGGCCGGGTGACTTAAAGCCCCCTCGCCCAGCCCGGCCGCAAAGAGGCTTCATCTGGCGCGGCGATGGCCAGGCGAACCTGCTGCAACAGGCGCTCCTTGTCATTGCCCAGCGTGCCCTTGAGCACCAGCCAGTTCGAGGCATGATCGCTGCGAAAGACGGTCCGCTTGAGTTCCAGACGCGACAGGAAGCGCTCCATCTCGATAAAAAGTTCAGCCTGGCTCAAAGGCTCCCAGCCGGGAAAGCCGGCGCGGAATCGTGCTTCACCCTGGGGAAAACTGACGACCAGCGTCGCCAGGTATTCCGGCTGGGTCGCATTGGCCAACCTGGCCGAGTTGTCGGCATGCTGCATCGACAGCGCCTTGCCGCCGAGGCCATTGAGAATCATCACCGAACGCGTGATGCCGGCCGTCCCCAGCTTGTCGAGCGCCTCACGCGTGGTTTCGAAGCTTTCACCCTTGTCTACGGCAGCAAGGACCGCATCGTCGCCCGACTCGGCGCCGACATAGACCATTTTCAAGCCGGCTGCCGCCAGTTCGTCAATTTCAGACTGGCTTTTCTTGCGTAAATTGCGCGGCAGGCAGTAGCTTGAAATGCGCCGAACGGCCGGCAGATGTGTGTGGATCGCATCAAGGATGCTGATCAGGCGCCGGGTCGGCAGGACCAGCGCATCGCCGTCGGCAAGAAAGACACGGCGGATGTCGTGGCCGAAGCGCTGGCCAGTCAGTCGGATGCT
>CAIYYE010000132.1 GCA_903930395.1 uncultured beta proteobacterium | reverse complement strand
GTTCTGGTCACTGCACTGGACACCATCTTCACGCTGCACGCCGACCACGAACAGAATGCCTCGACCTCCACCGTCCGTCTGGCCGGTTCGTCGGGTGCCAATCCTTTCGCCTGTATCGCTGCCGGTATCGCCTGTCTGTGGGGCCCGGCGCACGGTGGTGCGAACGAAGCCTGCCTGCAGATGCTCGAGCAGATCGGTGACGTCTCCAAGGTTGGTGAATACATCAATCGCGCCAAGGACAAGAACGATTCCTTCAAGCTGATGGGCTTCGGTCACCGCGTCTACAAGAACTTCGATCCGCGCGCCAAGCTCATGCGCAAGGTCTGTTTCGATGTGCTGTCCGAACTCGGCCTGCAAAACGACCGCCTGTTCAAGCTGGCCATGGAACTCGAAAAGATCGCCCTGGAAGATCCGTACTTCGTCGAGAAGAAGCTCTACCCGAACGTCGACTTCTATTCCGGCATCGTGCAGAAGGCCATCGGCATTCCGACCGAAATGTTCACCTGTATCTTCGCCCTGGCCCGTACCGTCGGCTGGATGACGCAGTGGGAAGAAATGATCACCGATCCGGAATACAAGATCGGTCGTCCGCGCCAGCTCTACATGGGCGCCGCTCGACGCGACGTCATGCCGCTCGCCCAACGCGGCTAAGAAATAGACTGGGCGGCCGTGTGGCCGCCCTTTTTTTACCTGCGGAAAATCGTCACCGGCTGAACGGTGGCTACAGTGGAAAAAAATACCCTAGAGGGGACGCCTATGACTACGATGAATAATCTGTTCGACAGCACGATGTACTTCGGCGGCAATGCGCCGTTCGTTGAAGAACTGTACGAAAACTACCTGAACGACCCGACCTCCGTGCCGGCCGAATGGCGCGACTACTTCGACCGCCTGGCCCAGATGCCCGGTTATGTTGCCATCGACGTGGCGCATGCCCCGGTCATTTCCGCCTTTGCCGAACTGGGCAAGGACGGCGGTTTCCGTCCGGCCCCGGCCGCCGGCGGCGACAACAAGAAACAATCGGCCGTTGGCCAACTGGTCACCGCCTATCGCTCGATCGGTACGCGCTGGGCCGACCTTGATCCGCTCAAGCGTTTGCCGCGTCCGAAAATCGACGAACTCGAGCCGTCTTTCTACGGCTTCAGTGACGCCGATCTGAATCAAACATTCAGCGTCGGCTCCCTCAAGGGACTGCCGGAAACCGCCAAGTTCGGTGACATCCTCGAAACCCTCAAGCAGACCTACTGTGGCACGGTTGGCGTCGAGTACATGTACATGTCCGACTACAACGAAAAGCGCTGGATGCAGGAACGTCTCGAGAGCATCCGCTCGCGTCCGTCCTACAGCGCCGACCAGAAGAAGCGCCTGCTTGAGCGCCTGACTGCCGCCGAGACGCTCGAACGCTATCTGCATACCAAGTACGTCGGCCAGAAGCGTTTCTCGCTCGAAGGCGGCGAGTCGTTGATCGTTGCCATGGACGAAGCGATCCGCACCGGCGGCAAGCTCGGTGTCGATGAAGTCGTTATCGGCATGGCCCACCGCGGTCGTCTGAACGTTCTCGTCAATACGCTGGGCAAGGCCCCGTCCATGCTCTTCGCCGAATTCGAAGGCAAGAAGAAGAGCGATCTGTCGGCGGGCGACGTCAAGTACCACATGGGCTTCTCGTCTGACGTCTCCACCCCGGGAGGCCCCTGCCACCTGACCCTGGCCTTCAATCCGTCGCACCTTGAAATCGTCAACCCGGTGGTCGAAGGTTCGGTCTATGCCCGCCAGGTTCGTCGTGGCGAAGAAGGCAAGTCCAAGGTCCTGCCGGTTGTCGTGCATGGCGACTCCGCCGTCGCCGGCCAGGGCGTCAACCAGGAAATGCTCAACTTCGCGCAGACCCGCGGCTACGGCACGGGCGGCACGCTGCATATCGTCGTCAACAACCAGATCGGCTTCACCACCAGCGACCCGCGCGACTACCGCTCCGGTCACTACTGTACCGACATCTTCAAGATGGCCGATGCACCGATCTTCCACGTCAATGGTGACGATCCGGAAGCCGTTGCGCTGGTCACCCAGCTCGCCATGGAATTCCGCCAGCAGTTCAAGAAGGATGTCGTCGTCGACATCATCTGCTTCCGCAAGCTCGGCCACAACGAGCAGGACGAGCCGATGGTCACCCAGCCGCTGATGTACAAGATCATTGCCAAGCATCCGGGTACCCGCAAGGTTTACGGCGACAAGCTGATTGCCGAAGGCGTTCTGCCGGCCGATGGCCCGGATCAGATGATCCAGGAATATCGCGCCCATCTCGACAAGGGCGAGTTGCTGTACAACCCGGTTCTGGCTGGCTACAAGCATGCCAACACCATCGACTGGACGCCGTTCCTGACCAAGAATTACATCGAGACCTGCGATACCACGGTGCCGATGAAGGAACTCAAGCGTCTGTCGAAGCGCCTGACGACTTTCCCGGAAGGCTACACGCTGCAGTCACGCGTCAAGAAAATCGCCGAAGACCGCGCCGCCATGGGCGAAGGCAAGCTGCCGGTGGACTGGGGCATGGCCGAGAACCTGGCCTACGCCTCCTTGCTGGTTTCCGGCTATGGCGTGCGGATCTCCGGTGAAGACGTCGGTCGCGGTACCTTCTTCCATCGTCATGCCGCCTTCCACGACCAGAATCGTGAGAGCTGGGACGAGGGCACCTATTACCCGCTGAAGAACCTGCAGGAAAAGCAGGCAGGCTTCCAGTGTTTCGATTCCGTGCTGTCCGAAGAGGCAGTTCTGGCATTCGACTACGGCTACGCCTCGGCCAATCCGTATGAGATGGTGATCTGGGAAGGTCAGTTCGGCGACTTCGCCAACGGCGCCCAGGTCGTTATCGACCAGTTCATCGCTTCCGGTGAAGCCAAGTGGGGTCGTGCCTGCGGTCTCGTCATGCTGCTGCCGCATGGCTACGAAGGTCAGGGTCCGGAACACTCTTCGGCCCGCCTCGAACGCTACATGCAGCTGTGCGCCGAAATGAACATGGAAGTCTGCGTCCCGACCACGGCCGCCCAGGTCTTCCACATGCTGCGCCGTCAGGGCGTCCGCATGCAGCGCAAGCCGCTCATCGTGATGACGCCGAAGTCGTTGCTCCGCCACAAGGATGCAGCTTCTTCCATGGAAGAACTGGCGACTGGCGAGTTCAAGCGCGTCATCGGCGAAGTTGACGATATCGACGCCAAAAAGGTCAAGCGCGTGATCCTCTGCTGCGGCAAGGTTTATTACGACCTCGTGGCGGCACGTCGGGAAAAGAAGATTACCGACATCGCCATCGTTCGCGTCGAACAGCTGTACCCCTTCCCGAAGGATTCGCTCGAGAAGGAACTGGCCAAGTATCCGAAGGCGACCGAAATTGTCTGGACCCAGGAAGAACCCCGCAATCAGGGCGCCTGGTACTGGATCGCTTCGCGTCACCATCTGGATACCCAGCTGGGCGTCAAGCAGAAGATGTTGCTGGTCTCGCGTCCAGCCTCGTCGTCACCGGCGGTTGGCTATCTGGCCAAGCACAACGAGCAACAAAAGGCACTGATCGAGTCCGCACTGGGCAAGATCGAGTACTGATAACTAGAGCAGAGTGGAGTCACTATGAGCATTATCGAAGTCCAAGTCCCCCAGCTTTCCGAGTCCGTTGCCGAAGGCACGCTCGCTTCCTGGAAAAAGAAGATCGGCGAGTCCGTCGCCCGCGACGAAATCCTGATCGATATCGAAACCGACAAGGTTGTTCTTGAAGTCCCGTCGCCGGCCGCCGGCGTCCTCGTCGAAATCGTCAAGGCTGACGGCGAAACTGTCGTCTCCGGTGAATTGATCGCCCGTATCGACACCGAAGCCAAGGCCGGTGCCGCTGCCCCGGCCGCCGAAGCACCGAAGGCTGCTGCTGCCGCTGCTCCGGTCGCTGCTGCTGCCGCACCGGCCGGTACGGCCAGCCCGTCGGCCCGCAAAATCCTCGACGAAAAGGGTGTTGCTGCCGCTGACGTCGCTGGTTCCGGCCGTGGCGGTCGTGTCACCAAGGAAGATGCCGTTGCTGCCGCACCGAAGGCCATCCCGGCTGCTCCGGCTGCCAAGGCTGCCGCCATCTCCGCGCCGGCTACCGCCGTTGCCCTGAGTGACCGCACCGAACAGCGCGTCCCGATGTCGCGTCTGCGTGCACGTATCGCCGAGCGTCTGCTGCAATCGCAGCAAACCAACGCCATCCTGACCACGTTCAACGAAGTGAACATGGGCCCGATGATGGCGCTGCGCAAGCAGTACGGTGAGAAGTTCGAAAAGGCCCATGGCGTCCGCCTCGGCTTCATGGGCTTCTTCGTCAAGGCCGCCTGTGCCGCCCTGCAGAAGTTCCCGATCCTCAACGCCTCGGTCGATGGCAATGACATCGTCTATCAC
>CAIYYE010000131.1 GCA_903930395.1 uncultured beta proteobacterium | reverse complement strand
TACGAATTCAAGGAGATAGAAACATGGGCAATCCAATGAAAATCCGCGCCGCCAACAAGGACGGCGTTACTGAAGTGAAGGTTCTGGTCAGCCACGAAATGGAAACCGGCCAGCGCAAGGACTCTGCCGGCGCCATCGTGCCGGCCTGGTTCATTACCGAACTGGTCGCCAAGCATGGTGACAAGGTCGTGCTGACCAGCGAGTTCGGGCCGTCCGTCTCGAAGAACCCCTACCTCGCCTTCAAGTTCAAGGGCGGCGCCAAGGGTGAAAAGGTTACGGTCAGCTGGAAGGACAACAAGGGCGATTCCCGCACCGACGAAGCTGCCATCAACTGATAGCACCCGAAAAAAACGGCAGCCAGGGGGCATAGATCGCCGCTGCCGTTGCCTTTACCCCGTGGAGGAGTAATCAATGATCCGACGTTTGATGAAAACGCTGGTTGGGACGGCTGTACTGGTCGCCTTTGCCGGTGGTGTGGCTGCTCAGGACAGCAAGGTTGCTGACGAGCTGGCCAAGTATCGCGAGGCGCTGGCCGATGGCAATCCGGCTGACCTGTTCGAAGTCAAGGGCGAAGGCCTGTGGATGGAAAAGCGCGGCCCGAAGAATGCCTCGCTGGAACAATGCGATCTCGGTCAGGGTCCGGGCAAGCTGGACGGCGCCTATGCCGCCTTGCCCAAATATTTCAAGGACACCAACAAGGTCATGGACGTCGAGTCCCGCCTGGTCCATTGCATGGTGACCCTGCAGGGCTTCACGCAGGCGGAAGTGACCAAGCAGTGGTATTCGAAGCCGGGCAAGGATTCCGACATCGAGGCGCTGGTCACTTTCATTGGCGCCAAGTCCAATGGCAAGCCGATCAATGTGCCGGCGACGCATCCGGAAGAAGCCAGGATGGCCAAGATGGGTGAGTATATTTTCTACCGTCGCTCCGGTCCTCAGGATTTCTCCTGCTCGATCTGCCACGGACAGGAAGGCAAGCGCATTCGCCTGCAGGATCTCGGCAACCTGACGACCAAGGAAGGCGCCGGCTTCGCCATGAAGACCTGGCCGTCCTACCGCGTCTCGCAAGGCACCGTGTGGACCATGCAGCGTCGCCTGATCGACTGCATGCGCCAGGCGCGCTGGCCTGAGCCGAACTATCTGGCCGATTCGATCATCGCGCTGGAAACCTATCTGCAAAAAACTGCGACCGGCACCGTGATGGAAACGCCGGGCATCAAGCGTTGAAAAAGGGGACGACCATGAATTTCAAATTTGCCCTCTTTTTCGGGCTGACCGTCGCCATCGGCGCCCCGGCATTTGCCCAGAAGGCCGTCGAGGCACCGGGCGGCAAGTTCGCCAAGGATGCCGAGCAGATGTTCCGCGCTTCGTTCAAGGCCGAGAATCCGAAGTACTGGATGACGCGTCTGGAGCAGGACGAAACGATGAAGACCTGCCAGCAGTTCCGCGACAATCCGCCGCGCAAGATTGGCGAGAAGCTCGAAAAGCTCAACGCTGCGACGATTCGCTACCCGGTGGATGGCAAGCTGATCGGCGACTGGAAGGAAGGCGAGAAGCTCGCCGCCGTCGGTACCGGTGGCCACATTGGTTTCATCCAGCCGGATCCGGCTGGACGCGTTCGTGGCGGCAACTGCTACGCCTGCCACCAGCTGGCGAAGAAGGAACTCGCCTACGGCACGATCGGCCCGAGCCTGCAGCAATTCGGCAAGATCCGCGGCAAGGACGAGGACACGATCAAGTACGTCTACGACAAGATCTACAACTCCAACGCCTTCACGGCCTGTACCAACATGCCGCGTTTTGGCCTGCACAACTGGCTGACGCCGGAACAGATCACCCATATCGTGGCTTTCCTGATCGACCCGGAATCGCCGGTCAATAAGGACTGATAGTCAGTGGTCGTTAGTCGCTGGTTGTTTGCACTTGCGTGCTGGCAGCTGGCGACTAATAGCTGGAATTCATTCAAGGAACAAACATGAGCATGAATCGTCGGGAATTTCTTCAGGTCATGGCCGTCGCGGCGGCGGGTGGCATGTCTCTGCACAGCGAACTGGCGCTAGCCGAGAAGGGGGCTGGCAAGCTGTACGACCTGCCCAAGTTCGGCAACGTCAGCCTGTTGCATATCACCGACTGTCATGCCCAGCTGTTGCCTATCTACTTCCGCGAGCCGAACGTCAATCTCGGCTTCGGCGACCAGTATGGCAAGGTGCCGCATCTGGTCGGCGCCAATCTGCTCAAGCACTTTGGTTTCAAGCCGAACAGCATCGAGGCGCACGCCTATACCTATCTGAATTTTGAAAAAGCGGCCGAAACCTACGGCAAGGTCGGCGGCTTCGCCCACCTTGCAACGCTGGTCAAGCGTATGAAGGCGACCCGTCCGGGCGCGCTGCTGCTCGACGGCGGCGACACCTGGCAGGGTTCCGGCACGGCGCTCTGGTCCAATGCCCAGGACATGGTCGATGCCTGCAAGGCGCTCGGCGTCAATGTCATGACCCTGCACTGGGAATCGACCTACGGCGAGGAGCGGGTCAAGGAAATCGAGGAAAAGGACTTCGCCGGCCACATCGATATCGTCGCCCAGAACGTCAAGACCACCGATTTCGGCGATGCCGTCTTCAAGCCCTTCGTCATGAAGAACATGAACGGCGTGCCGGTCGCCATCATCGGCCAGGCTTTCCCCTACACGCCGATCGCCAATCCGCGCTGGCAGACCCCGAACTGGAGCTTCGGCATCCAGGAAGAGAACATGCAGAAGACGGTCGAGGCGGCCCGCGCTGCCGGTGCCCAGGTCGTTGTCGTGCTCTCGCACAACGGCATGGACGTCGATCTCAAGATGGCGTCGCGCGTCAAGGGCATCGATGCCATTCTCGGTGGCCACACCCATGACGGCATGCCGGCCCCGGTTGTCGTCAAGAACGCCGGTGGCCAGACCCTGGTGACCAATGCCGGCTCGAACGGCAAGTACCTTGGCGTCCTCGATTTCGATGTCAAGAACGGAAAGATTTCCGACTACCGCTACAAGCTGCTGCCCGTCTTCGCCAACCTGCTGCCGGCCGACAAGGACATGCAGGCGCTGATCGACAAGGCGC
>CAIYYE010000130.1 GCA_903930395.1 uncultured beta proteobacterium | reverse complement strand
GCAGCAAGCGCTCGACGCCACGCGCCAGGCCGGTGGAAATAGGGATGATGGACTGCATCGCCGAGCGCGTGCGGCGCAGGTCGTCGTGGTGATAGCCGTCGATCAGCGGTTGATCATTCATCACCGAATGCAGCGTGGTGAGCAAAACCTGATCGAGACCGATCTCGCGGTCGAGCAGGCAGAGAATCGGGACGATGGCGTTGGTTGTGCAAGACGCTGCCGAGACAAGTTTTTCGTTGCCGGTCAGGCTGCGCTGATTGACGCCATTGACGATGGTGGCATCAACATCACTGGCGCTGTTGCCCGGATGGGAGAGCAAAAGGCGAGGGCAGCCGGCAGCTAAAAACCGGGTCAATTCCTGGCGTTGACCGTAACAACCTGAGGCTTCGACGACCAGATCAATGCCCAGTCCCTGCCAGTCGACTTTTTCCGGCTGGCGTTGAGGGCTGACGGTGATCGATTTGCCATCAATGATCAGCGCCGAATCACCCAGCTCGACCTGGCCAGAAAAACGGCCATGCGTCGAATCAAAGCGCGTCAGGTACGCCATGCTCTCCAGATTGGCCGGTTCGTTGATCGCCACTACCTGAAAATTGTGCGCAACCGAAGACTCCTGTAGCGCACGCAGGAAGCAGCGACCGATACGACCGTAACCGTTGATGGCAAGACGAAATGGTGTCAATTCAGGCATGAATCGGCGAAGCTTCCTTAATAAGGAAACGCTGATTATGCCACGTTAAATCCATCTGGTCAGATAGCGTCGAGGCTCAGGGTTTCCGGGAGGGTTATTTAGGTATTTCCCCGGAGGTGTCCGGGTTGTATTCGATGTAAACCAGATCCAGCGGGGTGCTGCCCTTGCAAATACGAAATGGCAGCATTGTCACCCCGGCATTGAAATCCAGCTTGCCCATGCCTTTGAAGAAAGCCTCGGCGCGGCCTTTGTCGTTGCCAAAATAAAACGGAATGTTCTGCTTGCCGGTGCAATAGCTGGTTTCGTTGTTCGGCTTGCCGACAATGGCCATGGCTTCGTCGTAAGTCATGCCGATTTTTAATTTGCCAAACGGATGGTCGGCTGGCGGATTGCCAACGATGACCGGTGCCGCAGGCGCCGCGGCTTCTGCTTTCTTTTCGCTATCTTGCGCTATTGCCATGCCTGCTGAAAATGCAAGGCTGGCGAGCAGGGAAAAACAGGTGAGGTGACGTAATCTGAGCATCATGATTCCTCCGGAAATAAGCAGGGAAAACAAAAGGGGCCTTGCGGCCCCCTCATGATAGCAACAGATTACTTGGCTTTCATCCAGGCGCGCGCGGCGTCCAGCATGCGGCAGGAGTAACCCCACTCGTTGTCGTACCAGGCCAGTACCTTGACCAGCGTGCTGCCGTCTTCGGCCTGAATGACGCGGGTTTGCGTCGCATCAAAGGTGGAAGAAACGGTGGTGTGGTTGAAGTCGGACGAGACCAGTGGGTCGTTATTGACTTCGAGCACGCCTTTCAGCGGGCCATTGGCGGCAGCCGTCATCAGGGCGTTGATTTCGTCCTTGGTGGTGTTGCGGGCAGCGGTAAAGGTCAAATCGACCAGCGAGACATTGATGGTCGGCACGCGCAGGGCGAAACCATCGACCTTGCCCTTGAGTTGCGGCAGCACCAGACCGACGGCAGCGGCAGCACCGGTTTTAGTCGGGATGATGTTGGCGGCAGCAGCGCGGGCGCGGCGCAGGTCTTTATGGCGCACGTCGACCGTCACCTGGTCGTTGGTGTAAGCGTGGATCGTGGTCATCAGGCCCTGCTTGATACCGACGCTGTCGGACAGAATCTTGGCCACCGGGGCGAGGCAGTTGGTGGTGCACGAGGCGTTGGAGACCACGGTCATGCCGGCCTTGATGGCGCCTTCGTTCACGCCGACGACGATGGTGGTGTCGACGTCATCGCCGCCCGGGGCGGAGATCAGGACGCGCTTGGCACCCTGGTCGAGCAGGGCCTGGGCCTTGGCCTTGGTGGTGTAGGCGCCGGTGCATTCGAGGACGATGTCCACGCCGTGGTCGGCCCAGTTGATGTCTTTCGGGTTCTTGGTCGAGTAGAAGGCGACCTTCTTGCCGTCGATGATGATGCAGTTCTCGCCCTCGGTCTCGACGCTGGTGCGGAAGCGGCCGTGCGTCGTGTCGTACTTGAGCAGGTGGGCGTTGGTGGCCAGGTCGCCAGCGGCGTTGATGGCGACGACGTCGAATTCGCTCTGAAGATTCTGCTCGTAAATGGCGCGCAGCGTGCAGCGACCGATACGACCGAAACCGTTGATTGCAACCTTGATAGCCATGTATCTAACTCCCTCTCTAAAAAATCAGGACAACAGTGCCTTGGCCGTCTTGACGACGTTGGCGACGGTGAAACCGAACATCTCGAAAAGCTGGCCGGCTGGCGCCGACTCGCCGAAGCGGTCGATACCGACGACGGCGCCGTGCAGGCCGACATACTTGCGCCAGAAGTCGGGGTGAGCCGCTTCGATGGCCAGGCGCTTCTTGCAGGCGCCGAGGACGGATGCCCTGTAGTCGTCGGACTGGCGGTCGAAGACATTGGTGCAGGGCATGGAGACGACGCGTGCGGCGATGCCTTCACCGGCCAGGGCGGCCTGGGCGTCGAGCGCCAGCTTGATTTCGGAGCCGGTGGCGATCAGTGTGATCTGAGCTTCGCCGGCGGCTTCGGCCAGGACGTAGCCGCCCTTGGCGATGTCGGCATCGGCAATCTTCTGTGTCACGGTTGGCAGGTTCTGGCGCGACAGGGCGAGGATGCTCGGGCCATCCTGGCGCTCGACGGCGAAGGTCCAGGCGATAGCCGTTTCGGTCGCGTCGGCCGGACGCCAGACGTCGAGGTTCGGGATGATGCGCATCGACGGGATGTGCTCGACCGGCTGGTGCGTCGGGCCGTCTTCGCCGAGGCCGATGGAGTCATGGGTATAAACCATGATCTGGCGCTGCTTCATCAGAGCCGCCATGCGGATGGCGTTGC
>CAIYYE010000129.1 GCA_903930395.1 uncultured beta proteobacterium | reverse complement strand
GACCTGACCCAGCTCGCGCTCAACGGCAAGCTCTGGCTCAGCGACACGCAAAGCCTGAGTGGTAGCGTCTATCACCGGCGAAGCAAGACGCGCACGCTCAATGGCGACATGAATGACGATTATGAGGACGATTGGGCTAGCGATCCGATGACACCGAGTGCGGCCAATAACCGGACGAAAACTTCGCAGCGCGGCACCGGTTTCGCTGCTCAGTGGAATTTCAGCGGCAAGCAGCATCAGCTCGCCCTTGGCACCTCTTACGATGAGGCACGCATCAATTTCCAGCAAACGCAGGAACTGGGCGATCTGGATGCAAGCCGTGGTGTCAGCAATGTGCAGCCGCTCGCTGTCGAAAACCAGATCAACGGCAAGACCAGCACGGCCAGCCTGTTCATTACCGATACCTTCGCGCTGATGCCGAACCTGCATCTGACCGGTGCGGCCCGCTACAACATGAGCCACGTCACGACCTTCGACGAACTCAACCGGACGGCGCCTAACCTCGATGGCGACCACAAATACCGCAAGCTCAACCCGGCCATCGGCCTGAGCTGGCAGATCGTTCCCGCCCTCAATGCCTATGCCGGCTTCAGCCAGGGCAACCGGGTGCCGACGCCGATCGAACTGGGCTGTGCCGATCCAGCCAATCCCTGCACCCTGCCCAATTCGATGGCTGCTGATCCGTATCTGAAGCAGGTTGTCGCCCGGACGCTGGAAGCCGGGCTGCGCGGCAAGCTGGCCGGTGAAACCCAATGGAATGCCGGCGTCTTCCGCACCATGAGCAGCGACGACATCCTGTTTGTCGGTACCTCGACCAGCGCCGGCTATTTCACCAACTACGGCAAGACGCTGCGCCAGGGCCTCGAACTCGGCCTCAACGGCAGCCATCGCCGTGTCGACTGGTATGCCAACTACAGCTGGCTGCAGGCCACCTTCCGTTCGGATGCCTGTCTGCTTGGTGCCAATAACAGCACCCGCGGGACGACGGCGGAATGTACCGGCGCCGGGCAGGACGACGAGATTCTCGTCAAGAAAGGCAATCGCATCCCCGGCCTGCCGCAGCACAGCCTCAAGCTCGGGCTGGCCTGGCGTGCCACCGACTGGTTGCGTATCGGCGGCGATGTGCAGGCTTTTTCCGGCCAGACCGTGCGCGGCAACGAGAACAACCAGCACCAGAGCGGGACGGTCACCGATGCGCTGGGCAGCACGCGTACCTTCGACGGTCCGGGCAGGATTCCCGGTTACGCCATCCTCAACCTGAATGCCGAGGCGAAACTCGGGGGCGGCTGGCAGATGTTCGCCAAGGTCAACAACGTGTTTGACAAGCATTACGCCACGGCCGGGGCGCTGGCTGAAAACCCCTTCATCGGCGGCAGTTTCCAGGCCGATCCGGATAGCTGGCGGCGCGAAACCTTCGTCGCACCGGGCGCGCCGCGTTCAGCCTGGGTCGGGTTGCGTTACATGTTCGGACATAAATGATCATGAGATTCCTGAGCGCGGGTTGGGCTGAACGGGGACTGGCGAAAGTCAGCCTGCATACCCGCGTCGGCCTGGTCCACACGGTGCTCGCTGCCAGCCTGCTGATTCTGCTGGCGGGGCTGTGGCTGCACGGCACGCGCAGCGCAATTCACGAAGAGGTCGAAGCGGCGAGCCGCGTTTCCGAGCAGTGGCTGCATGCGGTGCTGGGCGAAATGCATGATGTGCCGGTGGCGCTGCGTGGCGAACGGCTGCTCGGTGTCGCCCGTGCCATTGGCCG